>JALGTJ010000122.1 GCA_029821415.1 Candidatus Zipacnadia bacterium | reverse complement strand
TGTTACCCGGGGATCGTCCTCGGCGGCCCACACTGGCCCCGTAGTGTTTTCGGCCCCAGGAACCATCGTACGCAATTTCAACATTCCAAAAAGTTGGCCACCCTGCCCAACACGCTCCTGGCGATAAAACACCGGCCCTGGGCTGAGCATCTTGATGAGCAAAGCGCACAATGCAATCAGCATCGTGGCCATCGGGAGTAGTAGAATAACAAGAGCAACTTCTAGTGCGCGCTTGCCGTAGCGACTATACATGGTGGCAGGCACCTGGCAGAAGCCAGCAGCAATGGCTCGCTCGCTATCTACAGCAGTACCCCCAGAGTCATTAGCGGAGATATAGCCAATAGGAGATTCAACATGCTGAGCTATACCATGATATCCATGCTGTAGCTCGCTCACAGCAACTCACCGACGCTTGCGCCTCAAGGCCGGCACTGCTTACCCAAACACTAAAAATGTAGCAGCCAGGCTGCCCAGGGTTTTGAGTATTAGTTGGAAGGTAGTGTCGGTACGAACCGTCTTCACCATATAGTCAGAAGGCACGATGATTACATCGCCTGGCCTAATCTCTTTGACCTGGCTGCGCCGGTGGGCGGCACCATTGGCGCGGACGACGACTGCATGGCCAGCCGCAGCATCGTTGGCAGTTCCACCTACCATATCTATGTAGTAATCAACATCCGCTGACTGGCGGTAGGGCACCTTGCCTGGCCGGATAACTGCCCCTAACACTGCGACGGTATTACGAATCTTGGGCACAACAATAGTGTCGCCATCTTGCACCAAAACGTCTGCTTCTTTCCCGTGGGTTTCTAACAGCTTACCCCCTTCCACCGGAATGCCGCTTACCCACGCCGAAAGGCTGAGGTGACGAGGGGGGATCACCAAGGCTGTCCCGCCGCCCGCCAGAAGCTGGCCCACATTGGCGCCTACCTGCTCCGCAAGCACAGCCCGCTCGGCCTCGGCTTGCCCCGGTAGCATGTAGCCAGTTGCTTCCCGGTTATACATAGCCACAATCTGTTCCAGGTTTTGTCGCTGCCCCTTGGCAAGAGCCTGCTCACTGGGGCGGTAAACCACAATACCGTTCGGGTCAGCATCCTCCAGTAGCGGCCCGGCTCTTTGCAGCAAGTCGTATACCGTCTCTTGTTGATCTACATCGCCGTGCAACACATATGTGCCCGGGTTCTGCACCTGGCCCGTGACCTGGACCACAGCCGGTTGCTGTTTGAAATCGCCACGGCCCAGGACTGTAACCATATCGTCACTACCCAGCACCAGATCAGGATTTACAGTAATTTGTCCTTCGCTCTTGATTTCGAGCTTCAGACGACGTACGGTGGCTGGGCCAACCTGCCGCCCCTGGGCATACTCCAGGGTATCGCTCGCGCCGGGAGCAACACCCTGAGCCGCGAGGATTAGGTCACTGACTTTCATCCCCTCAAAACAATCATAGTCACCGGGTTCATGCACAAAACCAGCAATATGGACCTTGGCTGGCGGACGGCGAGAGGCCACTCTCAGAATATCGCCCGGTTCCAGAGCAATATTACTGGACAGATCGCCCGCAAGCGCCTCCTGCAGGCTGATTTTCAGCATCTGGCGCTCACCATCGGGCCGCAAGCGCAGCAAAGTGGCTTGCTGCAGATAAGCCGCCTCTGTTACCCCGCCGCTTTGCATAACCAGGTCTTTGATCCGCATACCGGCCGACCACTGGTATTGCCCCGGTTTTTGCACTGGGCCGACAACCTGCACATAGGTGATTGGGGTAACTTCCCGGCGATAGAAGATGCGAACGGCATCGTACGGAACAAGAGGCATTGAATCCGCCGGGGCATCCAGGGCGTGCTGGACCGAGAAGCTCTCGTAGTGATGCTGACTGCATTCGTCAAGGCGCCGAATCTCCGCATACCCCAAGTAGGCCCCTTCATCCAACCCCCCGGCCAGCGAAATAAGATCGCCCACTGTCATCCGGGGTGCTATCTCATAGATGCCAGGGCGACGCACAGCTCCAGCAATACGCACGGCATTCTTCGGCATCTTATCTATCGGCTTGACTACCACTACATCGCCAGCTTGCAGAGTGATATCGGAGTCACCGCTACCCGGGCTACCAGCAGGCCGGGTCAGGTCCAGGCTGACCACTATTTGGTGGCGATGATTTATGACCCGCCAGACCGTAACGTCTCTCAGTGACCCGACCGGAGACGGGCCGCCGGCCAGCTCTATTGCTTCCCCGCAGGTAATTGGGCCGTCTATTTCATAACGGCCCGGCCGCCGAACCTCGCCCGCCACTCCAATCTCAGCACCGACTTTGCTGACAAAGATAGTGTCGCCATTCTCCAGCGGAGGGTCATGGAGCGGCTCGCCCTTGAGCAGATAAGGATACAGGTCAATTCTAACAGGCTCCTGGTGGGGCTTTATTAGGCGAACGTCGCGGAACGAGCCAGCATTGCTTGGGCCACCCGCCAAATATAGCGCTGTCAGTACGCTGCCTGTCCCGCTCAACCCATAACGACCCGGCCTGACCACGTCGCCAGTAACATAAACCGTCACCATCCGCGGCTCACTAATCGTTACCGTTGTTTGGCTATCAATGTAGAACTGGCCCAGCTTCGCCGCAATCATATCCCCGGCGGCGCCCAGGGATTGTCCCGCAACGTCTATCTCCCCAGCCAGCGGCAGGTATATGGTGCCTTTGGCAGAAACAAGTACCGTGGTGTTGAGGTGCTCGATGCCCTCGCTCCAAGTACGCACCGCAAGCTCGTCACCTGGCCCCAATACATACTCCGGCGAGATCGGCATATTCAAGGTGCGGGGTTCCTCGCCAGCCGTACCGGCGAACAGTGCTGCACCGAATCGCTCAAGGTTCTCCAGGCGCATATCTTCGGATAATTCCCAGTCCTGTTCGGCTCGCTGCCACTGCGGGAAGCGGGCAGGCTGGCCCTCCTCTGATGAGGGCAGTGCTTGATGTTCCGTGCTGGTAGCAACACCCGGCACCTCCGCCTCTGACTGCTGGTCGCTCGCTGGCTGCTCAGTTGCCTGTCGTGCTGCTGGTTGCTCTGGCATAACCACCTGCGCTGCCGAGCAGCTATTGACCCACGCCACTAATCCGAGCAATGCTACCCATACCGTTGCGTTGAGTTTGCGCGAGATTGCACCCATAACTCGTACTCTACCTCCGGCGCCCCACCCCAGCTAATTGCAGCAACCGGGGCGGTGTTCAGAATATGCAATGCGGGTGAACTACCTAACTAAAGTCAGCAATTGGCGGTGCCTCGACAGACTCCTGCCAACTTTCCGCCCATGCTCTATGCTGGAGGCTATGTTCCCGCAGGCAACCGGAATCCCTTCCTCACCTTATCCTGCAACTTCTGTTCCTACTATCATTTTGCTTCCCGTGATATAATTAAACTGTCTATGACTATCCGCGAACAGATTGAACAGCGCGAGTCTGAGTATCTGAGCCAATACGCAACTCTCAGCGCCGCATCAGGAGGACGAGCCCGCCCAGAGCCGCCCTGCCCGGTCCGCACTATCTTTCAGCGCGACCGCGACCGCATTATCCACCTGTGCCGCGCCTTTCGCCGTCTGGCTCAGAAGACGCAGGTCTTTATATCGCCGCGCGAAGACCACCTGCGCACGCGCCTATCCCACACCCTGGAAGTTGCCCAGATTGCCCGTACCATCGCTAAAGCTCTACGCCTGAACGAGGACCTAACCGAGGCAATTGCGCTGGCCCACGACGTTGGCCATACGCCCTTCGGACACGCTGGTGAAGCCAGTCTGGATGAGGTATACCGCAGCTATGACCCGCAGGCTCATTTCGCCCACCACGAGCACAGCCTGCGTGTAGTAGATGTGCTGGAAAGAGATGGGCAAGGCCTTAATCTTTCCCAGGAAACACGCGAGGGCATTGTGGCCCATAGCAAGTCAATGAAAGACCTGCAAATAGATTTGGAGGAAGCTACCCCGCCCACTATGGAGGCGATGGTAGTGAGGGTGGCTGACCGTATTGCCTATATTACTCACGACCTTGACGACTGCCTGCGTACGGGCTTTCTGTCTGCCCAGCAAGTGCCGACAGTAGTCACCAAGACGCTGGGCGCCCGGCACAGCCAACGCGTTGGCACTATGGTACGTGACCTTATTGAACACAGTCTTGATCAACCGCGCATTTCTATGAGCATCGCCCCGCCTACGTCAGGAGACTGACAAGGTCGCGGGCATAATACGTAGCTTATTTGACCTCTATATGGAAGACGATCACGCCTTCGCTGAGATCAACAGCGCGCCCCCCTCTGACCCCAAGAAGCGTGCCCGCCAGGTGTGTGATTACATCGCCGGTATGACTGACCGCTTCGCCCGCAACCGCTACCTGCAGTACTTTCTGCCCGCCGGTTTCCCCTCGTTTGAACAACTATAACGCAGCCGCAGCATCTATTGGTGGTAATACACATCCCACTCCAGGTAGTTGTCCATCGCCTCATATATGGCGTCGGCCACCTGCGACTGGTTGATGGCGACATGATGTTCAAAGCCGTTGGCACAGACATAGTTGAACAAGACCTGCAGATTAGGAATTTCTGCCACGCCATATCCCCCGTAGGTATCCAGCGGGTCATCCGTGATCTGGCCTTCGCCAGTGTATGCCCGCACAACGCCTGCCGCATCATCTGTAGAGACTCGTGTGTAGGTGAACGGCCCCGGGCTTATTCGCCCCACGCAGACGCCCCAGGCATTCTCCGGACCAACACTGTCAGATAGGATGGGATGCTGGGTCATATACACCTCGCTAAACATATCCTTGGGCAGATTGCTGCAATGGAATAAGACACACTTGTTCGGGTCATCCCCGTAGTTATTGTTCCAGTCCAGCAGCGCACTGGGCTGCCCGGAGGCCAAGGCCATTGCATACATCCCCACCGCTCCGGTGACGTCGCCTTCACAGGCTGCGGGGATCAACTTTTGGCTGAACATACTCATCACTGCACACGGCACAATTCCCAGGAATCTCTCAATAGCATCCCAACACTGGAAGGCAAAGGCATCAATTTCGTTCTCTTGCAGCCACTGGTCAATCGCCAGACGGAGCTTGGTCATTTTAGCCAAGGCCTCCTCGGGAACCCCTTTCAGAGGTACATAGCCACGCAGTTCAGCAGAACTATCTTGCACTTCTTTAGCCTTGTCATCCAGCTTATCCACCTCAGCCAAGATTTCGCCCAAACCAATCACCTCTACCGAGATACCCGCAGCCTCCAATATCTTCTCGCTGAAGCGGACCGTCTTGAAGGGCGCAACATACCCGCAGCCTCCAATATCTTCTCGCTGAAGCGGACCGTCTTGAAGGGCGCAACTCGCGTCCCTATGGCTCCTATCCGGGCCCGCTTGATGCCGCCCACAACGCGGCAGACTGCGCCAAACCACTCCAGGTCCGCCGCAAATTGCTCGCCCTCTACTGCCTCTGTGTGTCTCGTGGTCAGTGAGTATTTCGTACCGTATTGCGCCAGGTTATTACATACCGAGATCTTTCCGCAAAAGCTATCGCGCCGGTCAGCGCGCAACATCTTGCCGATTTCGTCCGGAAAGGCATGTATTAAAACCGGCACATCAAGTCCGGCGCGGCGAATTGTTTCCGCGACCGCCCGCTCG
>JALGTJ010000121.1 GCA_029821415.1 Candidatus Zipacnadia bacterium | reverse complement strand
GGACTGGTGATGACGCCAAGTTCAAGTTTGTCAGAAGCCATTATGGTCCTCCCTTAGGTAAACGGACAAGGTGTGCAGTGTTGTGAGGCAGACTTCTCCATGGGTAGACAATAATCCTCCCTGCTCCAGAAGAAGAAATGGTGGGCATCTATGCGGCACCACATGGCTGAGGCTGGACGTGCAAACGCTGGGCTTGGTGATTTGCAGGAAGACTTTGACGGCCGCTGCTTGGAAGTGTCTGGGGGCAACTGTTCTAACTGCGGCGGCGCAGCCGGGCGGCTAAGCCAAGCAGGCCTAACCCCAATAGGGCGATGGTCGCTGGCTCAGGGATATCTGTGACGTGGAGGATGTAGTCATCACCGGCACTAACAGCGATGGGCGTGCCGTCGCCTTCATAGGCATAAATGTTTCGAAGCGAGATTGTGTAGCTCCCGAAGGGAGTATCACCGGGGATATACAGACTGAAATCCGCCATTGTCCAGGTCCCGGCGGACAGTGGCTGAAAGTCGGATCGGACTGTTTCCAAATGGAAGTCTGGGTCTGTCGGTGTTGTGTTGTATAGGGTGTTGGTCACAGCAATCGGATACGAGGCAGTTTCTAGAGGCACGCTGTTGTCAAACAAACCATCGTTCACTTTCCAGCCGTATGTGCTATAGTTGTGCGCGGTCAGTGACCAGTCATCCGTAGGTAACAGCACGTCGTAACGCGCACCTACCACAGGGTCATCCGTGGTCATTCTAACCCACAGATCGACGGTATTACCTATCATGACCGAACCGCTGGTCTGGCTCCCATTGAACGTGTAGATATTGTAAGTGGTATCTGCGTGTGCTGCCAGACCTATAGTGAGCAGCGTCATAGCAATTGTGCAAAACAGCGCTCTCATTGGCACGGCTCCCTGCCCTCTAGTTATCAATGAAGTGTTGCTTCGTGCATGCGATTTACTAAGGTAATCTATATTGTATGATACATCCGCCGTCCTGACAAGCTAAGCTCGGCCTGTCGCGCATGTGGCAGGCTTGTGTCCTACCTTGCTATGATCACCGGGCAAATCCGGCATGTTTGCTGGCCCTCTTCATGTCTGGCGGTAAGTTTCACCAGGTAGCGTCCCGCTGGCACTTTGGTGCTACTTGAGCTGCGGCCGTCCCAGTACAAGCGATTCAGGCCGCTGGGGGAAGGTTGTCCGGTTGTCAATCGCCTGATCGGTCGCCCTGCGATGTTCAATACAGTGACCTCCACAACTGCATCCGAGCCCAGGGTAAAGATGATTTCTGCTCCTCCATTACTGGTGGGGGAGACCGCGAGCGTGCACCATGCTACACCCAAGCTTGAGGTCCCTCCGCCGTCTCCGTCCTCTGGTGCAGGGGCAGTGTGCCCGGAGTTGCTGCGCACCGCTAACATGTCGCCAACATCAATCTGACCGTCCATGTTGATGTCACAGCCTGCGGTCGCCTCGGTCACTGCCTCCCCCTGGTCGGACCGGACCTTGAGCATATCCCCTACATCCACCTGTCTGTCTCCATTGGCATCGCCCTGCAGAGCGCTAAGCACCACGTCGGTTCCCATGCTAACCGGGTTACCGGATACGTCCTGCACCGCGGTGCTGACGGTTACCGTATATGTATCTTGATCGGGCAGCGCTGATGTTAGCTCGACGGCGAGGATGTCATCTGCGCCTTCCAGGGTGACACTTGCTACCTGCGAGGAGCAATCGCCGTTCAACACTCCAACAATGGTCACTACGCTACTGTCAACAGTGGCGGGGTTGAGCGCCTCAGAGAAGTGGAGCCGCAAATGGGTGATTCCGGAATTGCGCGGTTCCACATAGCCGTCAGCTATGGTCACAGCGACCTCACCGACACCACCGCCGTGGGTAGCAGCGATTTCCGCTTCGGTCAGCTCCGGAGGGATTGCGTCCCCGGTTACTGTGAACCCATTCGTGAGCGTGCCTGATTGGCCATCAGGGTTGGTCACCGTCACATCCCAGGTGCCGGGTGCTGCCCCAGTCAGGTCAAATGTGCAGGTAATTTGAGTCGAGCTGACCACCGTGACACTAGTGCCATCAATATCGGTCTCGCCCGCCTTCGCCAGCTTCACGGTTGCCCCGCTCACGAAGTTGGCGCCGGCGAGGTTAGTGATGCTGACGGTACCGTCGTTGGCCCCTGAGTTGGGCGTGATACTCGTAACCGTTGGTGGGGGATTGGCGGGAATAGCAATATACTGGCGGGGCAGATCAACCCCGGCCTGCACTTCGACGTTGTAGAGGGTGGTTGACTGACCGAAGTAGGTGCCGGTGATGTTATAGAGACCCGGAGGAATGTTGGATAGCCGGTACATCCCATCATCACGAGTGGTGGCGCTTACAGGGGAGCCGCCACCCACGGGCACCGCCTCCACGATAGCGTTATCGACTGGTGTGCCGTAGTACTTCACTTGCCCGGTAACGCGGCCGACGGTAGCGCCCCGATTGTTGTTTCCCAGCATGGTCTGGTAGGCATTGATGCGGCCCCAGCCCCAGTGTGGGTCCCAGCCCGACCCACCGGAGGGATTGTCGCAGCCTTTCAGGATAGCTTCCCACATCTGCCATACTCCATTCGGTGTGCTCTGGGTAATGCCGTGATATCCGGCGTACAGCGCAGCCAGCCCTGCCACAAACGGACAGGACAGCGAAGTGCCGGCCTGATACTCGTACATGGCAACGTCACCCGGATAGCCAGCGTAATGGAGATCTACCGGCTCTGTGGGCATACTTGTCCAAGTGAACCAGAATCCCAATGGCACGTAGGATACGTCACCTGCTGGCGCTGAGACAAGCACATATTCCCCGTAGTTGGAGTACGTGCACGGAGTGTCGAGAGGTTCCCACATAGTGGCGGCCACCGACATGACGCCGGTACATGCGGCTGGGTATATGAAGGTCTGGGTGCCATCATTCCCCGCTGCGGCTACTATCAGTGTGCCGTGCGCCCAGGCGTAGTCTACTGCATCCTGCTCCGCTTGCGAGTAGTAGTAATCGCCAGCGCTGATGTTGATGACAACCGCACCGTGGTCCACTGCCCACAGGATACCGGCTACCAGGTCGGCCTCTGTGCCCTGGCCGGTACTGTCGAATGCTTTGATAGGCATTATCTGGCAGTTGTAGGCCAGTCCCGCGATGCCGCCGCCCTGGCCTGGACCGGTGCTACCATTGTTGGTCGCCGCACCGGCCACGCCAGCGACAGCCGTTCCGTGGCCGTAATCGTCAGCGATGTCGGTGGGAGCATAATCATTGCGCACGTTACGGGCGTCAGCCATATCTATCTGCCCACCGAATGCTGCATCGGGACTGCTGCCACCGGCGTTAATGAAATCAGGATGAGGTATACCATCCGTCCCGCCAATATCAATGCCGGTGTCAATCACGGCCAGCTTAACTGGATTGGCCGGTTTGGTGGCCGCAGTGTAGTAGGTATTGGGCCAGACGTTCCATGCCTCCAGCGCATTAATAACGTGCAGGTTCCATTGATAGTACGTTGGGTCGCCTTCATCCCAGTAGGCATACATAGTGTCCAAGTTGCTGTACGCCGGATCATTAGGGGCCGCCAGCAGTACCCGGCGCCGATAGTTGGGTTCAGCATAGCGGATGCCCTCGATATTGGCGAGGCTGGCGCACATTGGGCCAACCTCGGCCTGGGGGACCCGTATCACCTTGGCGCCTATCTGCGGGAAACTGCGTATGGTGGTCGCCTCAGCCAGTACCATAGCCGCCTGTGGTGAAACCTGCGGCAGGGTCGTGTCAAACCCAACCACGATTTCGCCCGGTGCAGCCGCAGGCCCCACAAACTGGGGCGCGGGGACCTGAGGCACTTGCTGGGCAGAGATCGTAGAGCCTGCCAGCAGTAAGCTGAGGATAATTATCGAACGTGTGACATAGTTAGACCCAGTCATTACACTACCCTCGCCTGTTCCTATGCGTGGTACAAAGCGGTGAAAAGGTTGTTGATCCCGACCCAAATCCTTAAAGATTATACCCCATTTTGCAACATGTTGAAACTGTCCTGTTGACGGTTATAGGAGTTTGTGTGAAAAATGTTGGTAACGATGGTGTTGGAGTCTACTGAAGATACCTTGGGAACACCCCACGCGAGAAGGTTGACAGGGAAGTAACGATGAATTACCTTGTGCGCGCTTTGATTGTTCCAGCTATTGAGACACGCAACAGCTATCGGCTGATTGTGTGTGCGTCCGGCACGATTCGTCGCGCCGACAGTGTTATGCGACTACGAAGACGGAGTGATTTTATATGCCTATTGTAGACTCACAGACGGGTGAAGTCCGAGTGGATTATTCGGTGGAGGAGCTGGAGGAAAAAGTGCGGGAGATGCGGGCGTGGGCTATG
>JALGTJ010000120.1 GCA_029821415.1 Candidatus Zipacnadia bacterium | reverse complement strand
GCCAGGATGTCATAATAGCCTTGGAATACATCGGCGGCCAAAACCCCTGGGCCAATGGTGCCAAGCGCATAGTTCATCGCCTCCAGGGCCACCTCCATAAGCTTACGCGCCGCCGCTGGCGGCTCGCCGATAACGAAGGGGCGACACATATTCCCGCAATAGCCCATATACTTGGCCCCAAAAGTAAATTGTACCAATTCGTTCTCCTGGATGGGGCGATCCGTAGAACGACATAGACTCAGAGGGGTGGTAGGCCCGGAACAGACCCACACGGGATAAGACGTGCCTTCAGCACCCATTTGCACCATCGTAGAACGGGCCACCGCTTCCAATTCCCACTCACGTTTCCCAGGCTCGGCGGCCTCCAAAGCTGCCTTCATGGCTTCCTCGGTGATGCGAGGTGCGGCGGCTCGCAAGTCTTCAAATATCGGCTGGGGCAAGATATTCCAATTGGCGATACCAACTCGCTCCGGCGTTTTACCACAGACCCGAGGGAGCAACTCACTGAAACTTTCTCCCTCCACGTGAGGGACCCACTCTGGGGCTGAGGATTCCACAAAGAGGGGGTTGACAGAGATTTCAGGTATACACGCAAACGTCCGCGCAAACTCCAGTGATTCGGGTCCTCCGGTAATCAATACCGCATTCCCCTCAGCAGGCACTACGATCCCTGCAAAATCAAAGAAGGGCCAGAAACCCGCAAGATAGCGAGTCGTCCCCGATTCACACTCACTACTGTAGCCCACCAGTACATCCAAGCCCTCATTTTGCAGCTCTTTCTGCAATGCGCTGATGCGCCGGGCATACTCGGTCGCCGGTAACGGTTCCAGTCTCATCACAGCTTCCTCCTTGTATATGCGGGATTACTATACTGGGAATACGAACTTCGGCAACAACTCAGTGGTACTATGGGTACTATGTGGAATGTTGCCGATGCTATTGGCTGTAATCTATGGTCAGTTCCACATCATTGAGTACTACCCCTTCGGCTACCTCTGGGTTGCGCTTTCTCAGTATTACCTCCACTTCGTTAACACCCAGGCGCGGCAGAGTCTCACCCGCGAGTTTGAACTCAAGCCAATGGTACGGCCCCTCCAGCCCGTAATATGCTTCAGCCAGGAAGGAATACTGCCGCAGTCCCTGCGATTCCCCCATCGGGAAGAATGTACGCTCGCAATCGTCAGGATCCAAGGTTATGCCATTGAACTTAAATTCAATCTCATCCGGAGTAGTCAGATTCACCACGCGCAGCCTCAGTCTTGCATCAGCGGTAATTCCTAAACGAGCAGCCTTCTCCAGGTCGTCCCCGATCTTCAAGTGCACTTTCTGGCCCTCTCCGGTGGGGCTTTCCACCAGCGTAACCGGTAGCTCCTTCGGATAGGAGAACTTGACGACGTTGTCGTAGTTGGAGGCCCTGGTCGCCAGATAATGTTTATCGCAGTACTCGAGAAGGTGAGGGTCGCCAATGTCCTTTAGGAAAGGCATCTCCTGACGCAGATAATGGGTCATTACGTGCGAGTTGAATACATGCATGCCCGCCGCGCCCGCCTTCCAGTATGCTAAGGCTGAGGATCTGATTACTTTGGCGGTGGCCTCCGCATTCTCCAGCGCAGGTATTTCCGCAAGCTCAAAGCTGGCGAAGATCTTGGCGCCGCTTCCCTCAGCAGCCTCCACAAAGTCCTCTATGGGCAGGTTGAAGTCGGGATGCCACAGCGGCCCTACCACCATTATATCCACCAGGCCCTCGCCCAGCCAGCGGCGCACATCCAGGCCAATGGCCTCACAAGCCTCAATAGTTGGTGGAACCTTCGCGTCTAAGACAATTTCCTGGCCTTTCTCCTCGCTTATTGTATGCAGTCTGTCCCGTACTGCAGCCAGCAATTCAGTCATCTTGTCGGTCCCTGCTTCTACTTCAGAGGGCTTGAAAAAGAACGGATGACGGGTGAAGTCCAGCTCAATGCCCTGTACATCGTATACCCGAGCCGCTTCCTCGATCATCGCCAAGTAATAATCCCGCACCTCCTGATGCATGTAGTCCAGGCAAGCGGGCACCCGGTCGTCTATCTGGCTGCCAAAAGCTCCTCCTTCTGGCTCCCGAAAGCCTGGGCGAGGGTAGTGATACTCGGGATGGTCGCCGATCCTGAACTCCGGGTGATCTATCCAGAACTTCGGGTGCCAGCTCCACTGGGCATGATGACAGTCATTCATTCTTATTCCGCCGAAGAAATCAATGCCGACTTCGTGGCCCGCGTCTATAAGAGTGGCTACGGGGTCAACGTTCATCCTCCACAGGGCCTTGCTGTTTTCAAGCAGCCGCCAACTGCTCGCAGTGAGTCCTTCTTCCGAGCCCCAAGTTGCGTGCGCTCCTACCACCCCCACCGGCGTGTCATTCTCGCTGGCATATTCCTCCACCGTCAGCCGGCTGGGGTACAGGTTGTAATGCATATGCAACACGAAGGTGTCAACTTGGGTGCCAGCGATTCTACCGACGAAATCCCCGATAAAATCCTCCACTTTGAGTGGGGTTTGAAGCCACTCCCAGCAGGATAGATCACGATGGTACATCAGACGTCTTGGTTTATCTTGCGACTGTTTGTTGTTCACTTTGAGCTGACTCCTTTCTGATTATGTACTAAGCTAGCCCACCGTGGCTATGCCTCTAACTCGGCCACTGGTCGGCCCGGTATTCGCAGCGATTTCGGAGGCATAGTATTTGCTATCTTCACATATCGCCACTGTCCTTCAAAGCCTGGCGCCGTCATAAACTGAAAGGCCAAGCCCAGAGGATCCTCGCTGCGAAAGTGGTGATGGGCCGTAAAGGTGCTAAGTACGTTCGGACATCCTTCAATAGCAGCAAGAACGCGCCGCCCATTGTCGTCCTCTCTTATGGAAGCCACAAGTCCCTCCCACACAGCACGCAGCCGGTGTTCAAGTGTAGGCCGGTTAAAGGGCACGTGATGAAAAACCACGATTGGGCCATCGTAAGCAAGCTGGTCTACGAACCAATCAGTTTGGGCTGTGTCAAAGACCCCGGCGTAGTCGTTGTCGAGCTGAATGTACGGCGTGTCTAAGGCCACGAAGCGCACGCCGTTGCGCTCAAACGAATAGTAGAGCCCGGGCATGTCCCATTGTTGCATTAGCTGCTTACCGCGTGCCGCGCGGACTTCATAGTCACATTCGTGGGTGACGTATCTGATGTATTCGTCTTCCCAATCGTGATTGCCAATCTGAAAATAGGCCGGCAAATCGCGGTCCTTGCACATATCTATGACAAGTTGAACCGTTTCCGGATGATAGTAATCAAAGATGTCTCCGCCAAAAAAGACGAAATCTACATCATGGGCACAAATATCATCAAGCAGCTTAGGCAGTGCTTGGTGAGGGTATCGGAACGCAGTATTCCACCAATCAATAGCACTACGGTATTGTGGTGGCCACTTGTCCGGTGGATGAGGGGGCAAATGTAGATCGCCAACATGGGCAAAAGAAATGGGCTCAGACACGCGCGCGTCTATAAACTGCACAGCCCCATCATGATAAACGTGAAATTGAGGGGTTATTGGCATATTCGATCCTCCTAATCGCCCTGCTTACGTTATGCGCACGCAAATCTCATCTTGATATTGCCGAACGGCAATAAAGCGCTTTCTCCCACCAGAATCCGAACCTATGAACCATACAGGTCCGGAGGTGTCTCCCAATCGCCGGTGAAACCCTCTACCCCTTGAATTCGGAAACGGTTAGCGCTCATGTCAAATTCACATACCACGCCGTTGGCGAATGTCACTCGGTGCTGCTTGCGGTCGGCCGATAGGAACTCGTGGCTAACCATCTCGGAGAATTTTGTAGCCCGACACAGTGCCCCCATCTTCTTCAGCCACATCCAACGCTTTTCGGACTCAGGGGCATCAAGCTTATCGTAGGGAAAATCTCCACCTGGAAGCCAGTTATGGCATGGGGCGGCCACAAACAGAAGTTCGTACAGGCGCGGATGCTGATCCTCCCACCAGTCATAACCCGGCATATACAGCTCGTAGCCACCCCCGGAGAAGCCCGCAATGTAGCAATCATGAAATACTAATTGAAACAACGGAATTGGTACGCCCACCGGTCCCGCACATCCCTGGACAGGGGTGTTGGCCAATCGGTCGGAGGACCAGTCGGTGTAGAACCAGTAATCACAGTCCCGTATGGCCCAGAAGCGAGTTAGTTCCGCTCCCGGCATAATCCCCGCCTTGCGAGCATCCGCAAAACAGCGGTTCTGGACTTCATAGCTCTCACGGCGGGTATAAGGATGGTCTGGGGAGAAATCCTCCGCAAGAGGATGGTACGCCGAGTAGCCGTCATAGTACAGGACGTCCATATGTAAGCGATGCTCGCGGATGCTTGCCAACACTGCCTGATTTCGCCGTTCGGCCTGATAAGGGGTCAATTCGAACTCGCTACGTTGGCCATCCTCCTGCATCGCGAAGTTGTCTGGATCAAATTCCGGCGCATCCGGTCTTTGCGTCCGGGGACCAACAAAGCCTTGAATGAGACAGTCTAACGCGCGCGCTTGCTCTGCAAACTCAGCCAGAGCAGCCCAGCCTCCGGGCACCGGTTGAGAAAGCAGGAAGCCTTGCCAGTTGCCATCCGCAGTGGTAGCGGCGGCGCGCTCTTCGGAATAACCTAAACTTGACCACTTGGGGAAGAACAGGTTGAGTGCAAAGCCTTTGTCTCGTAGGCGCGCTAATTGCTGCAGCACTTCCCTAATCTGGGGCGGATTCCACGCCGGCCACCGCACCAAGGTGCCCTGCACATGTCAGCAGCAATCCTTCGCTGCGAGCATAGTCCCGATAAAGCTTGGCCATGCCTACGTAGTCTATCCCCTCAGCAAAGCGCAGCACCAACTGCCGCCGATAGGCCAGCTTACCTAAGCTGGGCTGCCAGTGAAAATCGAGTGCTGAGTACTCGCCCGGGCTATGCTCCAGTTCAACTTCGCAATCCCACCAGGTCTCCACTAAAGCACACAGCGCATGCTGTTGCTTGAATATTCCAAAAATGGGTAGCGTCCACCGTGCTCCTATGAACCCTCCATGGGGACCCTCTCCGGGGATTTCGTCGGGACAATCCGCTGGAATCAGGTAGCCCGAGCCATGTGGCACTACCACATAGCCGCCCTGGCTAACTGACTTCTCAAAGCGATAGAGGTGTGCAATGCTCCTGACCGTATCGCTTCCCCCGGTCTGCTCGACTCCCACGGATAGCTCACCGGTGGCCTGATTTGCTGCGTAGGTGAGCTCCACCTCGACATCGGCACCCTCGTAGCCACCTAGGACCAGCTTGTGTCCCCGAAAACCATTTGCTTCGTAAGGGGTTATGTCGATCTGCGCAGCACTTGCCAGCCACCAGGAGCGGGGTCTGCGTCGACGACGTAGCCCAAATTTCGTGGCCTTCTGCATCTGTAGCTGACAGTCGCAGGTCCGAGCCTATACTAATGCTGTATCGCCCCGCGGAAAGCGCCAGAGGCTGTTCCACATTGCTTCACCTCGTTTCAATATCTATGCGATACTTATCGTGTCAGCGCACTATTCTCCAGCCGGACGCCAATACCTCCATCCCAGCCTGGATCAACTTACTCAGTGGGAATATAGGGCAGATGAGCGCTCAGCAAAACTCTGATATTGCCCGGGGCGGGG
>JALGTJ010000119.1 GCA_029821415.1 Candidatus Zipacnadia bacterium | reverse complement strand
GCCGAGCTTGAGCTGCCTTGCCCCTGCAGGGTTACTACAATCGTCCTTGATGAGGTATTGTCAAACTCAAAGCGCCCGGCCGCCTGCCCCCACGACCTGCCCCATTGTACCAGTTCGCGGTCATAGATAACCCGGGGAGACTTGCTAGTTGCCAGCAGTAGTACTGCCTCCAGCAAACTCGTCTTGCCACTGGCATTAGGCCCAACAAAGAGATTAGGCCCCGGTGGCAAGTCCACCGTGAGCTGCTGGTAGCAGCGGAAGTATTGTAATCGCAACCTTGATATGTACAAAGTAAGAGGCTCGGCTTAGCAGCTACCACCCATCAAAGAGTAAGCCCCGGTCCTCCCTGGCCCGGGGCCCCCTATTGGCCATTGACTTCTTCGCACGCCACGTCAGCTACCAGCGTGGTGAGAGCACTTGGGCCTACATTATCTGCATCGGCATAACCACGTAGGTATAGTCGTCGCGATCCGTGGGCCGTATTACCCCTGGCTCCAGGGGACGGGACAGGGCGATTCGCACTTCCTCGCCGCGCGCTGCATCCAGCACGTCCATAATATAGCTGGCATTAAAGGCGGTCTCAATCGGTTCCCCTTCGAGCCTCGCAGGTATCTGCTCCTCAACGTGCCCTACGTCCGGGCTGTCCGCAGTGATCCGCAGCTCCTCCTCACTGGTATGAAACACCACCCGGCCGGCATCCTCGCGGGCCACGATCAGCGCCCGGCGCAGTGCACTGTCAAGATCTGCTGCACTCACCGTAATCCGCTTATCCAACCCTTCTTCATCCGGAATGACCTTCTCATAATTAGGGAACTCCCCTTCAATCAACCGAGAGGCTATCGTGACCGAACCGACCTCAAAGCTGGCTAAATCATCAGAGATAGCAATCTTCACCGGTTCATCCGCCTCTTCATCCAGAACGCGCAAGACCTCATTAAGCGCTTTGACCGAAACGATAGCTTCCCGCGTCTCCTTTACAGCACTCTCAGTAGTGCATAGGGCCAGCCGATATGTGTCAGTAGCAACTAAAGATAAACGGGAGTCTGCCAGCGAAAAGAGTACACCAGTGAGAATGGGGCGGGTCTCATCGCTGGAAGCAGCGAAGACTGTCTCACGCAGCAACTCTGTCAGTTTGCTCTGCGGTAGGTCGAACTCTATAGCGCCAACAACCTCGGGCAACATCTGGAAATCATCAGCAGACACTCCGCGGATTCTGTAGTTGGCACTGCCACAGCTAATAGCTAAGTTATCCGTTTCATCAGCTACCAGCTCAACCTCACCCCCCGGTAGGCTCGCCGCAATCTGTGTTAAGTAGCGCGCCGGCACAGTGGTCGCTCCCTCGTCATCAACCGTTGCCGGGATGGTAGCATCAATGCTTATATACTCCAGATCCGTCGCCACAAGCCGCAGGCGATCGCCCTGTGATGAAAGATAGATATTATTTTGCACCGGTTGTGTGCTGCGCCCGGATACACCGCGCCCCACAGTTTGCACGATAGTGTATAGATCGTCCTGCGAGCACTTGGCGTTCAGCATCTATATTCCTCCTCAGAATAATTGTGGCAGTGTAGACTCTGTGACCGAATGGTGCTATAAACACCATCTATCATGCAACTGGCCGGCAAACTTAGACAGTTATCCGCAGCTATGCCGTTACAGAACTGTATCTATTAATATATAGTACTATTAGCAGTAGTCCTGCGGATTGTGTGGAAAAGCCTGGTTGTGCCCAGAAATAAAGCAATATAGGTATGGATAATATTGTGAAAAGGCTGAGTACAACTGAGCGAGTTTTACACACTATCCCCAGCAAGGCCAATTATCCTTATTCTTCCCCACCTTGTCAACTGGTTATCTACCAATTGTCAACGGCAGTGTCGAGCTAAGCCTGTAGGCCGCTCTTTAGATCGTTGATCAACCATAGCACTTCTTCGTCAGTCTCGAGTAGTTCGCTTACCTTATTGTATCCGTGTAGAATAGTGCTGTGGTCACGGCCGCCGAAGAACTCGCCGATGTTGGCTAAAGAGTTATTAGTTAATTCGCGGGCCAGGTATATGGCTACCTGGCGAGGCCAGACAATTTCCTGGTTACGCTTCGGCCCTATCATATCCTCTATGGAACACCCCATCTGTTCCGCTACGTACTCTGCGATATCTCGTACTGAGACCGACCTGGGGGCGGTGGCAGTTGAGTAGTCGGCGATCAACTCCTCTACTGTGGAGAGTGTTGGCTGCTGGTTGGTAAGCGAGATCTGGGCACATACCTTCAGTAGAGCACCCTCCAGAACACGGATGTTGGATTCGATCTTCTCGGCGATGTAAGTAAGTATCTCCCGTGGCAGGTCTAAGCCCTCAGCTTCAGCCTTCTTGTCAAGGATAGCGATGCGAGTCTCTATATCTGGGCAGCGTAAATCGGCAACAATGCCCATCTCCAGACGGCTGCGCAGCCGGTCGTTCATCAGTTGCAAGTGGCGTGGGGGCGCGTCACTGGCAATTACCACCTGCTTGTTCGTCTCGTAAAGGGTATTGAAGGTGTGGAAGAATTCTTCTTCGGAGGCCGGTCCCTTAATGGCAGCAATAAACTGGACATCGTCCACCAGCCAGACGTCTACGTTGCGGTAACGGCGTCGGAATTCGGCAGTGCGGTTGTCACGCATCGCCCCAATAAGCTGGTTAACGAAGCTCTCCGCCGAGATATACACCA
Source organism: Candidatus Zipacnadia bacterium (assembly GCA_029821415.1). Classification (GTDB taxonomy): domain Bacteria; phylum Armatimonadota; class Zipacnadia; order Zipacnadales; family Zipacnadaceae; genus JALGTD01. Next base: position 1,786 of record JALGTJ010000119.1, on the reverse strand, counting down.
CCTGCAAGTTAGGGGTGCGCCTAACAACGGCGTGACCGATGGCCTGCAGTAGGTGGGTCTTGCCGAGTCCCACCTTGCTGTAGATGAACAGGGGGTTGTAGCTCTTTCCCGGCGATTTGGAAACCTGCTGAGCAGCAGCATGGGCAAAGCGGTTGCAGTCCGCTACTACGAAGTTCTCAAATGTGTACTTTGGATTTAGCGGCACACTGCCAAAGCCTGCAATGGTGGGGGTGACTGGTGGGACAGGCACCGGCGGCGAAATCGGCTGATCGGCCTGGTGTGCCACCACCTGCATGTCTACATTTACCGGCTTCTCTACCATCTCGCTCAGGCACGAACTTATTGCGGGCAGGTGCTTCTCCCGTAACCAGTCACGTGCGAACTCGTTGGTGACTCCCAGCACTAATGTTTCCCCGTCAAACTCCAGCACCTGTGCATTACGCAGGAAGCTGTCACAAGCTGCATGGCCCACACGCTCAGCTAATCGCGGGAGAGCTGACTGCCAAAGCTGTGCGAGTCCTGATGAAGAGATTGTCTCAGGCATGCCGCCACCTCTGTGTACAAAACTGAGCCAGCTAGATAATGGACCGGCTAACGAGTCGTTCGGCTCCAAAGGAGAGAGGATACCGCCAGGTTCGGCTGCTGAGGTGCGATGGTTACGTCATATTCTGCTGCGTGGTGCAACTGCTGCGGTAATGGTTCCGAAAATAGTACTGTAAAAGGCGGTGAGTAGGCTGCTTCCCCGACTTTTCCACAAAATTTATCCACAAATGTGGAAAACACGGGCCCTCCCGGATGTAGCGTTAGTATAGCACAAATCAAAACCAATGTAAAGAGGAGAAGATAAAGAATCCGGGAATTTCGTGAGATTTCTCCAAAGCTCCCCACTGCAGTTGGCTGATAGCCTCCAAAAAGGGCCAAATTCACGCCAAATTGGTGATATCCTCTCTCTAACCTGCATTATCTCTGAATAGCTCCTGCCGAGAGGCTTTTTCTCAGAGAAGTGTCCCTGAGATCACCGCGAGTGACCTTCGCACTGTTTTCGCTCTTCGCCAGCCACAGGTGCCCCTCAAATATGCACAATTGTGGAAATCCCTGGGGGAAACTAAGTGGAAGCTGTGGATAACTCCAGAGTCTTGTGAGACATTCTACTTCATACGTGGCTCATAGGGGATAGTATAGGGTGCAGTTAGGATGTTTTCGTGGTAGACGGCTACAGAGTAACCGAGGCTGAGTCAAGACTGAATTTGTTGAGACCAATATATTACGCAAGGAGGAAACTTGAAACGGAGGAGGAATATAGCAATTGCGGCGTGGCCGCCATCGTGATGATAGATCGCTTGATCCTATGGGAACATCAACCGCACACCGCTCGCCTGCTACCCCGGAATGGGAGCGGGTAAGAGAGCTTTACCGGCAGCCTAATCCCCGGCCTGGTGAGGTGGTCGGGCGAATCGTGGCGGCGCTCAGCCCTGAGACCCGCCAGCAGATGCACGGGCCTGCCGTGGCCTACGACCTCGACGCTCTGCTGTCGGGCAGCTACCTTGTAGCTACACAGGGTCTTTCCGAGGTGTTGGCTGGTGCCCTGGCCTTCACCACTGCTCCGGTTGTCTCGCTGGCTGCACTGCTGCGTGACCAGGCCCAACAGCGTATCATTGCTGCCCAGGTCAGTTCCCGGTTTGGCGAACTGGCTTTGGATGCCCTCAGCAGCACCGTTATGGAGGTGGCTGCGGGAGGGCGAGGCCTCCTCCAGGTCGGGACTGCTCAGGTTGAGGCTAACTTCGGG
>JALGTJ010000118.1 GCA_029821415.1 Candidatus Zipacnadia bacterium | reverse complement strand
GCAAAGACTGCTTATTAATCTGCTCCAGGGGGGAGAGCATCGTGAATATAGTCAGGAATATGGCCAGCCCGATTATCACGTAGTTGGGTGGAATCTGTTGGGAGGTCAGCCCGGCCCGCAGGAATAGCAAGACGATGACAATGCGGGCAAATGAGCAACAGCAGGCGCAGGTAGCTATCACCTGTTCCGGCTTTCAGATCCAGCAGCGGCTTACCTGCAGGCTCGGCGACCGCAGTAGCCACACTGGTCAGGACAAATAGCCCCACCACAGCCAGCGGCACCAGCCCACGCGACTTCTGCTCAAGACGAGCCATCATCGCTCCTGCCATCCTTTTCATCAGGTGACAACTGCCCCTGGTCAAACTCATTGACAGGCAACTCAGATAGCGTCCGCAGGCCCTCGCTACTGCCCCCGACAATCAAAATACGGTCGGCGACCTTCAAGATATAGACCCAGCGACCACCCCCGAGGTGACGACTTTCCAGTACATGCAATCTGCCGCTCTTGTTAGTGGGAGCCACCTGGGAAAGGCGGCGTAGGCCGAAGTAAATTGCATATATCAAGCCGACCACGACGGCAAGGCTGAGGCCGGCCTGTAACAGGTAGTAAAGCGAGCTATGGCCCGTGGCCGAGGCCGAGGCTGACTCCGGCTGAGCGGAAGCAGAGACAACGCCGACGAGCAGCATCAGCCCGGCAAAGCTGACAGCCTCCAGCAGTCTACGCACCGGCTATTCCTCCTCAGGCGACTCAGAATGGACTATCTCCAGGATGCGCAACCCAAGCTGACCGTTCACATCTACCAGCTCGCCGCGTGCTATAACCTGCCCGCCCGAGGTAAGCTCCACAGTATCGCCCGCCTCACCCAGCGCCAAGATGACTCCTGGCTCCACTTCACGAAGCTCACTCGCCGACAAGGTCACTGAGCCCATACGCACTTCCAGAGTCACTGGTAACTGATCAACCAGCTCTGCCTCAATCACGGGCGGCCCGCTCGTTTCTTCCAGGGAGTCCGACCTATCAGTTGAGGATTCATCAATCGCTGCCACAGGATGGATGCCCTCTTATGACAGACTGGGACAGCTAACAATAAATCGACCAAAGAAGACCTCCGGAGAATAGTTCAACAAACGAGGCGGAAGCGCACCATCAATGAGCCATGGAGCCGGCCGGCCCTCCCGCAGGCGAACTGACCCCGGTCACGTCTACGAGGAGAGTCTATCACGAACTGACGCTGGTGGCAAGAGGAGTAGCTGCAATCGGCCACGAGGCTGGAATTGAGGGTAGTTGCCATACGACACTACAAGAATACCTCAGGCCACTAATTGCTGCCGTTGCTGGTCGGGGCCGCCGGCGTCAACTTGCCCTAGGGTCAACTGGCCAGCCGCGATGGCTCGATGCCTGGGCAGCAGCAAACGGACCCCGTCGCGGCCATCACCCAACGGGGCCACATCGCCCTGATGGGCTTCCACGATCCGGCGGACTGCTTGCAGCGTGACATCATCCCACTGCGACCTACCGCCAACGCCCAGAACCTGAGTCCGTTCGTCGGCGCTGGCATACTCAACTATAATCTCGATCGCCCCGACACCCGCCGCCCTCGTTCGGGGCTCAAGCCTCACTGATACGCGGCTGTTTTCGGGGAGGTTAAGAATACCATATTCCAGACAGCCCCGGATAGCCTGAACCAAATAGCCACGCTTGCCTTGCACTACCAGTGATTCTGAACCCGATGGTATCTCCAGAGTTATAGAACGGTGGCGAGCGAGCTGCCACAGCGCTTGAGCTGCCTCCCACACAATTTCGTTCAACTCAACGATACCCATCTCACTGCTCTCCAGCCGATCACTGATCAAGCTGACCAAGTCGTCCAGCAGGCGGCCAATATGTTGAGCATGGTCGTTGATAATCCGGCAGTGACGGCGGATCTTGTGGAATGTTGAATCGGGGGCTGTGGCCAGGGCCTCGGCGCTAATACTGACCGAAGTAAGTGCAGAACGAATCTGGTGCGCAACCGACCGGATCAGAGCTTGTTGTTGCCGGTCCCAAGCGCTCCGGCTAACCACCGACACTGGAGCGGCCTTGTAACTCAAAATGTGCTGTGTGGTATCCATACCGCCACCTTGAAGACAGCTTACTAACCGAAAGGGCGAAAATGAACGACTATGCTATCCGTGAATAGCTATCGGCACTCAGCCAAAATACTTGAGGCTATCGGCAATTGTTGGTTCACCATCACTGCAGCAATATCCACGCTATAAGGGGGGAGCGGTATATCAAGGCCGTACTCACTGCGAGGTGGATCAAGCCACGTTGAAGGCGAGGAACCCCTGAAGCCGTTAGGTCTCGATCGTCGGAGATTTCAAAGTTGGAAAAGACATTCTGGACATCGTCGTGCTCGTCCAGCCCATCGAGCAATCTCAGAACCTTGGCCGCTTCCTCATCGGGTACCGGAGTATTGGTGGTTGGCACCATTGTGACTTCTGCCCGTTCCATCGGGATGCCGGCGGCATCGAAGGCCTCGTAGACCCGCTGATAATCCTCCGGCTCCGTCCGCACCTCCCATACCTCCTCATCATCATCCAGGATATCCTCAGCTCCGGCTTCAAGGGCCACGCTGAACAGCTCTTCTTCGTCCGCTCCGTCTCGGGGCACCACAATAACGCCCTTGCGCTCGAACATCCACTGCACACAGCCCGGCGAACCCAGGCTCGCCCCTGATTCTTTCAGCAGGTTGCGCAGCTCCGCAACGGTACGATTGGGGTTGTCAGTGAGTACATCTATCATCAGGGCAATGCCCGCCGGTCCGTACCCCTCGTAGCGAGCCGATTCATAGCTGATTCCCTCAATCTCGCCAGTGCCCCGCTTGATAGCATATTCAATATTCTCGTTAGGCATATCAGCGGCCTGGGCTTGATCAATGGCGGCACGCAGTTTGTGGTTCAAATCAGGATTGCCGCCGCCCTCACGTGCCGCTGAAATTATGCGCCGTGAGAGCTTATTGAACAGTTTAGCACGCTTGCGGTCCTGTCGCCCCTTGCGATGTACCCGATTTGCCCATTTGGAATGTCCGGCCATATGCTAATCTCTCCGCGAATTCTCTAAAAACTATCCTGGTTACCAGACTCTATTACCGTTACTATTATAACAATTGTTACAATGAGCTTTCAAGTCACCTGGTCATCAAAAGCGCTGACCGTATACTCAGCCAGCGTCATGTTGTGACGACCAAATTTGCAGCTACTCTCGTATCAGTCGTTAGGCTGCTGCCACAGCTCATCGGCAACTGCCAGGGCCGCCGAATATACTGCCTTCACCGGTACGCTGTGCTGCTGTGCCGCCTCCAGACAATCCTCGTACTCCGGCGCTACCGAGACTACTCGGCCATCCAAGTAACCCACCTTTACAGACACTTTCCCATAACGAGTCGTAACCGTAACGGTCTCCCGATCCACGCAACGGCGCTGGCTACGGGTCAGGCGCACGCCGAAGGTTGTGCTTTCCCGCAGAATGATACCGGCAACAGCCTCAGCGTCGGCGGGAGCGGCCAAAGCCGAGACTTTCACCGCCGGGCGGCCCTTCTTCATCTGTATTGGTGTCAACCACACATCCAGGGCGCCGCCTGCAAAAGTCTGCGCCATCAGGTGCGGATACAGCTCTGGATTCATATCATCAATATTAGCCTCAATAGTCACTACCTCATCAGTAATCAATAACTCGTGCCCACCCGCCGACTCGCCAACCCAGAGGCGCAGCACATTGGGGCGCCCGGAGAAGTCTTTACTACCCGCACCGTAGCCGACCTGCTCTACTGTCATCGGCGGGAAGAAGCCAACCTGCTCACACAGAGTTATTGCTAGAGCTGCCCCGGTGGGCGTTACCGTTTCTTCATTGATATCTACCGGAACCGTTGGGTAGCCTTTGAACAACTCGGCCACCGCCGGTGGCGGCACCGGCAGGCGGCCATGAGCGGTGTCGACAAATCCATGTGAGACGGGCAGAGCCGAACAGTACAGCTTCTCAACGCCCAACATCCGCAGACCTACCACGCTCCCTACTATGTCAATGAGCGTGTCAATGCCCGCCAGCTCGTGGAAGTGGACCTCGTCCAGTGACACACCATGAACGCTGGCTTCGGCCCGGGCGATGCTGTCAAGCACCTGCAATGAGGAACTCACGACATCTGGGGCTAAATCTGCGCCAGCGATCACTTCACGCAGTTCAGTGTAACTGGCGTGGTGGTGATGCGCCTGATGGTCATTTGCTTCATCTGAGGCCGTAGCGGTTACGGTGACTGCGGTGGCCTGAATCCCAGCCTTTGAGACCTTTTCAGCCGTGATCTCCCAGCCGGTCACACGCAAGCCCTGCAACTGCTGCCGCAACCCCGACAACTCGACGCCAGCGTCAACCAGCGCACCCAGCATCATATCACCACTTATTCCCACTGCAATATCCAAGTAACCGGTTCGCATATTTCACCCGAGTCTGGACTATATGTCATTTACGTATAGAGGAATTTGTGTAAATAGCTGGAAGTTATAACTAAGAACGATTAAGCCAAGGCTAAACTGATATGGTTGAGTTGTCAAGCGATCGGTTCTTCAGAGTTCTCTCGCACAGGCACAGCCGGCGAGGGCTGGCGGTGGTTGTCGGTATCTGCATGACCTGGCTGCTGATCGGACGAGGCTGGCCGTGGTGGGCGTGGCTGCCGGCTGCAATTTTGACAATTGAAGCTGTCTACGCCGTGCTGTTGGTGAGTGTTTACGCATACCATAAGGCCACCTACCAGCGAAGGGCCGAGATGATGCGCCGGCAATTGCGACAGGCTGACAACCAAACCGACAACGTAGATCATATCCGCTCCTCATGACTAACTAACCGATGCGCCTGGGCTTCCACATATCAATCGCTGGCGGACTGACGGAAGTAGTACCCCGGGCGGTGCGGCGGCGATGCACCACACTACAGCTTTTTACATCTTCCCCAGTACAGTGGGAGCGGCGCCCGCTACACATTCAAGAATGCGAGCAATTTCTCCAACAATTAGCGATTCACGACATCCACCCGCACTTTGTCCACGCCAGCTACCTGCTGAATATCGCCAGTCCCAATCCAGAGTTATGGCAGCGAAGTGTCGATCATCTCGCTGAGGAACTGCGGCGGGCCAAGCTGCTAAAGGCGGCCGGAGTGGTCCTGCACCTGGGGTCGGTAGGGAAGGAGGGACGAATTACCGAAGGAATCGATCGAGCCACGCGAGCGCTGGACGCCGCTCGTGTCCAGGCTGAAAACGATCTCCCGCTGATTCTGGAAAACTCCGCTGGAGCTGGCAACACGCTGGGCACGTCTCTTGCAGAAATCGCCCAGATGATAACCGCCAGCGCCTACTCCGACCGGCTGCAGTTGTGTCTGGATACTGCACATGCCTTTGCCGCGGGCTGGCCAGTGCACTGCCGAGAAGGTTTGGAGAAGCTGTTTGCCGAATTAGACGCCACAGTGAACCCTGAGCGGTTGGTGCTCATCCACGCCAATGACAGCCGCAGCGACTGGAATAGTCGTGTGGACAGACACTGGCACATCGGGCGTGGCAAAATCGGCCGGGAGGCCTTTAGAATGATTGTGAATCACCCGCGCCTGAGAGGACTGCCTTTCATTATGGAGACTCCCGGAACTGAAGAAGATGATATGCGAAATATGCGGGCAATACGCCGACTCATTGCCCGGGACATTCGCCCACCGCTGCCTAATTAGCTCGACTCGTAGAGGAGCGCAGATATGCCACGCGACAGCAACCAAACCAGGCGACAGCGGGCCCTGGAAATATACAAACGCCTCCAACAACATTATCCGGAGGCCCGCTCCGCCCTGAACTGGCGCAATCCCTTTGAGTTATTGGTAGCAACGATTCTCTCTGCTCAATCAACCGACGCGACCGTCAACCGCGTCACCAAAGAGCTCTTCAAGAAGTATCCGACTGCTGAGGCGCTGGCCGCTGCCGACCGCAAAGAGCTGGAACGCGATATCTATGCAACGGGTTTCTATCGACGCAAGGCCAAAAGTATCCAGGCCATGGCCCAGAAACTGGTTGACGAGTTCCAGGGGCAGGTTCCGGAAAATATGGAGGAGATGCTCACCCTACCGGGAGTGGCCCGCAAGACCGCTAACGTTGTGCTCAACGAGGCTATCCACTCCCAGACAGGTGCTTACGAGGGGATCGCCGTTGACACCCATGTAAAACGAGTAGCCTACCGCCTAGGCCTAACCGACCAGACTGACCCGGAGAAAGTAGAACAAGACTTGATGAAATTGCTGCCGCGAGAAAGCTGGCGGCAAGCCGCCAATGCGTTGATACTTCTGGGGCGGCAGTATTGCACCGCCCGCAAGCCCAATCACGCCGACTGCCCCCTGCAGGACCTGTGCCCTAAGGTGCAGGTGCCGTAGGCCGTCGTGGAGACTATCGGTAGGATAACTGCGCGTCTGCTATCTTATTTTACCAACATTATCAGCTCAACCTGGCGTTGCTACATTAGCGCAAAGGAGAATTACGAATGTCCTCACAAAGAGAAAGTCCTGAACATGAGCCAGTAAACCCCTGGCACATAGCCCTGCAGCAACTAGCGCAAAGTGCTGAGCGTACCGGCCTCTCCTCGGCCATTCATCAGAAGCTGGCGCATCCCAAGCGGATCATTACTGTTTCCATCCCCACGCAGATGGACGACGGCAGTTGGGAAGTATTCACCGGCTACCGCGTTCAGCACAGCATGGAACGGGGCCCCTGCAAGGGCGGCATACGCTACCATCCCGATGTGGGTCTGGACGAAGTCAAGGCCCTGGCCATGTGGATGAC
>JALGTJ010000117.1 GCA_029821415.1 Candidatus Zipacnadia bacterium | reverse complement strand
GCAGCATTCATGAGTGAGAATCACGAAGCAGGCAGGAGTATTTGCCTACGAGGGTATACGTAGAGTTTGCAGCACTCGCTTGAGAAGAATCTACTGGCAAGTCCCGGGGCCAAGTGGGCCTAAGTGGTTGCTGGCTGTGGCTCCTTAGGTAGATGACATAATGAATATAGACGACCGGCATAAGGCTTCATTAGCCGACAAGTTTGAGGGATGTCTGCTGGGCTTGGCATTAGGGGATTGTCTGGGCGCGTCCTGGGAGGGTTACCGGGGTACCGAAGTGGCGGAGGCCTACTACGACGACCGCTTTGATCCGATCAACCTGCGTATCAGCGAGTGGACTGACGATACGGCGATGGCTATGGCCACCGCGCAGTCTATTGTTGATACTGGTATGGTGGACGGCGCGGACCTGGCCGCTAAGTATCTGGCGTGGTTTGAGTCCGGTGGCCGGGGAATTGGACGGGCCACCTACCACTCAATGAGGCGGTTGCAGTCGGGCACTCCGTGGAACGAGGCCGGCCAGAAGGGTGAATACGCCACTAGCAACGGCGTGGCTATGCGCATCGCGCCGGTGGGGCTTTTTCACGCTTGCGACATCTCCGGGTTGGCGGAGGACTGCCGCATCTGCGGGATCATCACCCATCGCAACGAAGATGCGATTGCTGGCGCTGTGGCAGTTGCTCATGCCGTGGCTACCGCTGCTGCTGGGGAGCTGTCAATAGATACTCTCGCCGTGCAGATGTCCTCGGTCGCAAGCTCGCCACAAGTCAGTTCGCTCATTCTGCGAGCTGGTGAACTCGTGGAGGTGGGACAGTCCCCGCTGGCGGCGTTAAGCGAGTTGGGGCTGGGCGGCAGTGTCTATGAGACGGTCCCCACCGTAGTCTACTGCATAATGCGCTGGCCCGACGATCCCGTCAAGGGCTTGGTGTCGGCAGTGGTAAACGGTGGTGACACTGATACACGCGCGGCGATGGTCGGGGCTATCTGGGGTGCTCAGCGCGGCACCTCGGCCTGGCCAGATTACTGGCTGGACGAGCTACCGGGCGGCACCAGCATCCGCGAAGTCGCCAGGCAATTATATCACGTCGCAATCAATAAATAGCCAGCGCCGTGCTCTGCGGCTGGGGCTGCAGCAGCACATCGGGCCCATCCAGCCAGTGATCCCGACCTTCGCGATCCAGCCGACCTATGCCCTACGACATATCTATCTCCACGTTATCAGCCACGCCGCCGAGGAGGGTGTAGTCGGTGGGGACGGTCTGCAGGATTGAGCCAGGGACGAAGCGATTGACCCGACCGTGCGCGGCCAGGCGTGCAATAAAGCGCTGCCAAGACATATTTGTGCCCGGACCGCACATGCCATCCAGCCAGAAGCTGCGGTATTTAGCCCCGAGAATGTCTGCTGGAGCAATAGTCGCCGCCTTCGGTGGCACCCACGACCAGTCGCCGCCGAACGAGTGCAGCGCGTTCTGCATAAAGCGAGTCGTAGTTGTGTCCCAGACTGCTCTCCCAGAAGGCGATATGCCCGCACCAGCCGATGCCCCCGTAACAGCAGTCAGCCCCACCGGTCGCGGCGATCATATCCGAGTAGTCGTTGATGTTGTCGCTGTTGGGGAAGTGGATATTCTCCTCTTTGGGGCGCAGCTCGGGATCAATTTTGCCGAAGAAACTGGCGCGCATCGCCGTCGCAAACGAGCCTTCCCAGTCGGCGGGCGCCGTCTGGCCGTTCTCGTCGGCATACTCGTCCATATTGAAGGTGATGAGGTGTTTGCAGTCAATACGCAGCCGGTTAATAATGGCGGCGGCAATCTCGTACTGCGGGACCGGCCCGACCGGCAGTATCAGCACGCAGTTGCGTCCCTCCTCGGCAGCCTGGACGATGCGGCCGACGATATCCAAAGCGAACTCGGAGTAGAAGATCTCGGTGCTGTCAATCACGCGGATATTGAAGTCGGGATTGGGGTGGTTGGTGATCTGCTCGCGGGTAATTGCTCGCACCCGTGCACACTCTGCCGGGTCCTGGAAATCAATGAACTTAGCTAATGCTGGCATAAAGGTCATCTTTACTCCTCCTTCATAGCATACTGGTCAAACTTGTTGTCTACTTTCGTTCTTGGAGACCATTTTCCTTCCCTGCCCGGCAGCACTGGTATCGGAGAAATCAGAGAGGAGAATAGCGGTGGCCTGCGGAACTTAAGAATTGAGCGAAGATAAGCATCGGAGGTGGCACTATGTCACAACGGACAAGCCATATGGGTATTCGCATCGCTGCGGTGGTAGTGGTCTGTGCGTTGTTGGGGATTATGACTCTGGTGGCGACAAGTATCCCGCGCGCGACTGCGGCGCCGCTGCTACTAGCCAACGAGGGGCAGACTGACTACCAGATTGTTATCCCTGCTGAGACCGACGTGAGCACTAAGGCAGTAGCTGAGGATTTCGCTGACATCCTCAAGCAGATCACCGGAGCAACATTTCCGGTGGTCGCTGACACGCAGCCGCCTCAACCCAAGGAGATCGTGGTCGGCGAGAACAATGCCCGGTTAGGGGTACTGGGCGTGGCTGGCATAGCCAGGGGTTTTGCTCAGGGCGAGTACGAAATCCGCACCATCGGCCAGCGCTTGATCATCGCAGGGGGACCGCCTCGCGGGACCATCAACGGGATGTATGGATTTCTGCAGGATCATCTGGGCTGCCGCTGGTTCACTCCGGGCGTCAGCCGCATACCCCAGCGGTCCCGGCTCCAGATAGACCCGATCCGGGATCGGCAGAGGCCGGCGTTCCGCTACCGCTCAATGGATCCGCCGATGCACTGGGATGCAGCTTGGACTGCCCGCAACCGCCTCAATGAATGCAAGACCTACGGCGGAGCCGTCTCTATGATGATGCTAATGTCCGACCCGCGTGTGCAGACGATAGGCAACTACTCGTCGGGGCACCAGTTCTCGTACATTCCGGCCTCGCTGTACGAGGAACATCCCGAATATTATGCTCTGATTGATGGTCAACGGAGGCTGGATCCTGATCCCAACCAGCGAGCTTACTGCCTGACTAACGAGGGATTTGTCCAGTATATGGCCGATATGCTCAAGCGTAGCCTCCGGGGGACCTCCGGGCCTCACTTTGTGGGATTGGGTCACGCTGACAACTCTAACTATTGCCAGTGCCCGAACTGTCGCGCTTCCTATGATCGAGTGGGTGTGTCGGGAACCTATATGGAGTTTGACAATAAGGTCGCACGAGCAGTAGCCAAGGAATACCCGAATGCGATCATTTCTACGCTGGCCTATGGGGTCAGCTTCGCCCCCACTGATGTCAAGATGGAGCCTAACATTCGTCCGCTGTGGTGTCCCATCAGTGCTTGCTATGCCCACGGCTTCGACGAATGCGCATACAATCGTGACCGCGACTGGCTCGGCCAGCTCGCCAAGTGGCTGGAGAATACCTCCCAGTTGGGGATATGGTACTATCATCATCAGGCCGACTCGTTGATGCCCCACCTCAACCTGTTTGCCACCAAGCGTAATTTCGCCATCTTCCGCGATATGGGAGTAGATGACATCTTTGTGGAGTGTAATGTTGGCGGGACACGCCGCACCAACCCGGTCAGTGACGGGGACAAGCTGCTACCCGCCTACGGCGACGCTGAGCGCAATGGCTACTTCACCGTGCCGTGGGCACTGGAACACCTCAGGGGTTATATCACCTGCCGGTTGCTGTGGAACCCCGATTTTGATGTTGAGCAGGGAATCCGCGAGTTCTGCCAGACCTACTATGGCCCAGCCGGCGACGAACTGGCCCAGTATGCCCTTACTGTCGAATCAATTGACTCGTATGGTAGGAACATCAACCGGACTTTCGCCGCGTACGCAGATCTGCATGAAAACGGTAGTAACGCCTTGGTACTAAAATGGCCCATTGTCCAGCAGATGGATGCGCTGTTCGACCGGGCAGAGGCAAAGGTGGCCGACGATGCAGTTCTGCTGCGGCGCGTGCAAATGGCTCGCCTCTCCTTGCAACTGGAGATCCTCTGCTTTGCTCCGGCGGACAGCCCGCTGCGCCAGAAAGCCTTTGATGGCTTTTTCCCGCTTGCTGAGGAATTGGGCATTATGTCCCTATACCGGACCGGCGTGACCATGGAACGCCAGACTATTCCGGAGTTCAAAGAGCTGATGACCCACCCCGAAGCTCTGGTCATTCCCGGTGAGGAGCCGGTCGGAGCGAACGTGCTTGTGAACTCAGACTTTGAGACGGACGCCGACGGGGATGGCCTGCCCGACGGCTGGTCGGCTACGGGAAAGTATCTGCCCGAGGACTATACTCTGGACCCAAGGGGCGTTGCGCTTACTGGGGTAAAAGCTTGTTCCGGCGTGCGGAGTGTTAAGCTCACGAAAGGCCCTGCTACCAAGAGCACTGTGGCACTGCGTCAGCGCTTTGCCGTGACTGTAGGGGAGCGGTACCGGGCCTCAGTGCACTATCAGGCAGATGTGCAGGAAGGCGGCGTTTATATTATCTTCACGGCATTTGACAAGAATGGCAAGTGGCTGCAGCATCAGGGAGGAGCACGTGGAATCAACTCTACGGGCGACCAGTGGGAGGAGCTGACCGCGGACACTAAGGTGGAAGAGGGTACGGGCGAGCTGATGATCGAGTTCCTCTTCTACGATGATCAGGCCGAGGGGGTAGCCTGGATTGACGACTTTACGTGTCGCAAGATTCTTAAGAAATAGAGTTACCAGCATTAATCCAACAAAGAAACCACCACATCAGGGAGCGAACCAATGGGATCACCGTTAACTATCGAGCAGATTGAGGAGCTGAAAGCCTTCTCCACCCCTACCATCTCCAATGCCATAGAACTGTTCCACGTTCGGCCGCCTACAGAGGGCTTTATGCGGCCAGGGCTAATTTGCCGTTACCCCGACTTTCCCCCAATTGTAGGTTACGCCGCCACGGCCACCTTTGCAGCGCAACAGCCTGCGGCAAGACCAAGTGATCCGCAAGCCTACTATGAATCTGTCTTAGCTCAGCCGGCACCGCGTATATCCGTGGCTCAAGACCTGGATGAGGAGCCAATTGGCGCATTGTTTGGCGAAGTAACCGCAACAGTGCACAAAGCCCTGGGTTGCGTGGGCCATATCACTAATGGTGGTGTGCGTGACATTGATGAAGTCCGCGAGATCGGCTTCCAGCTCATATCAAGTTGTGTGCTGGTGGCTCATGCCTACATACATTTGGAAGACTTCGCTACCCCTGTGCAGGTGGGAGGTGTGACAGTGAATCCTGGGGATCTGCTTCACGCCGACCAGCACGGCTTCTGCATAATCCCGCCCGAAGTAGCTCCTCACCTGGCCGAGGCGTGCCGCAGCATCGAAGCAGCGGAACAACACTCACTCATGGCGCTGGCCCGCTCCTCAGAATTCACTGTCGCCGAATACGTTCAGGCGCGAGTTGAGTTTACAGACAGGCTAACTGCGTTATCCGCGGACTTTAGGCGGCGTATAGCATCACAGTAAGCGAAGTGGATACAGCCCACCGGGGATGAAGTTTCTCTCTGTTGCGGCAGGGCGGGGAACAAATTATCCTCTAACCTCGTCAAACCCACGACTACTACTAATCTGTTTGGGGTGTGACATAGCAACCGTGCGCAGCACTTTACGGTCGGCAGTCATGGTGCCGGCAGTTGCCGTGCTACTGGCAGCAGTGGCCCCGGCCTGGGCCAATCCGCTACAGAGTATCGAGCGGCTCTTCGATAAGTGGGAGCTGTTTCAGGACGTTCGGATATCAGGGAGCAACACGCTCACTCTGCAGCAACACTATGTGGAGGGTCGGCGCAGTAGCCTGAGCATTGAAGGGTCAATCTGGAAGGAGATCGGCTTCCAAAGCGACCTGTCTTTTTCCGGCTATGGCCCAAGTTACTCACGTTGGGTGGTTGGCTATGTTGGCCATGACTCAGCACTGTATTTCGGTGATCTTAACATCAGCCTGCGCCAGAACGAATTTGCCAGTGTCGCTAAGAGTCTGAAGGGCTGGCAATTAGATCAGAATCTACCTGGTGGTGGTCAGCTACGCGCCTTTACCTCTGAGGATAAGGGCTATACCCGCAACGAAACGCTCGCCGGCAATGACACACCGGGCCCCTATTTCTTGCGGTTCACACCGATCATTGATGGCAGTGAGTCAGTGAAAGTGGATGAGCAGCCCCAGCAGCGCGGTGTAGACTACCGACTGGACTACCAAACTGGGGAGCTGTGGTTTGATCCGATTGGCGGACCGACCAAAATCATTCCCAGTACCTCAACGATATCGGTCAGCTATCAATCATCCGGCTATTTTGGCAATGCTGGTACGCTGACTGGGGCGCGTGCCGAGATGCCTCTGAAAGATGGGCGAGTCAATGTGGGGCTTACCTGGCTCCGCCAGGACCGGCCCGAAGTTGGTCAGGGCGATACCGTTGCCTATCAGGAGGATGTCTACTACGGCTCAGGCACCACGGGTCCGTTTGATACCAACTTCCGTCCGATCATCGCTGATGGTGCTGAAGTCGTCTATCATGGGCAGACTCAGACAATCTCCAATGCGCTTAGGGTTCTTGTAGATGATGTCGAGATGCAGGAGGGGACTGACTACGACGCCTATCGGCAAATCGGCCGAGTTATCTTCCGGCTGGGCGTCCCGCCGACGTCTTTGGTGCGCATCCAGTACTATTATGAACTGGGGCAGACGGCGATGTCTCAGGATGCCGAAGTGGCCGGCCTTGACGTCAGTTACCAGCCGAGCGACAGTCTGTCGCTCAAGGCCGATTTTGCCACGAGCAGTGCCGCGGACAACTCAAGCACTGCCCTGCAGGCAGCAGTAAGCTACCGACAACCCAGATTCGATCTGCTGGCAACATACCGGGATGTCGCCCCACAGTTTAGCTACATAGATTCCTCTGGTTTCCGCCGCAACGACAAGGGCGTGAACCTAAATATCGGTTGGCAGCCAGCGAAGCATATACGTGTGCAGAGCCAGTTCTCTGACCTGGACAGCACCCAGGGGCTATCATTTGGATACAGTGGCTATGGTGGCGGCATTGGCTTTGATACTGGCACCTCGCCCTATGGGGCCGCCGTGGTGGGACCAGTGCAAACCACTCCGACTCAAGATGTATCTACCAAGCGCAGCGACATTCAGGTGCAACTGGACTTTCCTGGCTGGCCTACGGCAACTTTGCACCGTCAGACAATGTCGAACGCAGGGGGCACACAGGGCGATAGCGATTATGAAGATATTTCTCTGAACATAACTCACCCTCTGACCGATGCTCTGCGGTTGCAGGCATCCCTCTCGCAAACCGACCAAGAGTATATGGGCAACGAGTCGGTGGACGCTCGCGGCAGTAAGACAAACCGACAGCGCATCTCGCTAACCTACAACCCGTCATCGGCGCTGAATCTGATAGCAGACCTGGGCCGTATCAAGGCAACTGGCTTTGGCAGTGAAGCCAGTGAGTCCAGTTCGGACTACACGCGCCTATCTGCCAGTTGGTCGCCGTCGGACAAGCTGAGCATTAACCTTAATCGGACTGATTCCCGGTCTGTTGGCCGTGTCAGCAGTGGCTTCTACGGTGGCTTCCCGGGGAGTGGTTACGATGGCGGAGGGGGCTATGGCGGGCCTATTGCCGGAGCAGTGCCGAATCAGGACGGCGAAGCGGAGGAAATTCCTCGTTACCAGGATGCTACTACCTCCCTGAGTGTCACCTACTCGCCGCGTCGGGACCTGTCGCTGACGCTGAGTGCCGGACAACGAAAGTACCTCAGCGGCGGTGGAAGCGGCTATCTGTCAGACAGTACGCAGAGTTACCAGAACCTGGCCATCACCTGGCAGGCGACTGACGAGATCAGCGTTAGCACCAGCCTGAGCCGCGACAAGCTTAACTTCCTGGAAGCAGGCCGGGGGGCAGTTGAGAATCAGGCAATCATACTCGGTCTGGGCTATCGGCCTCAAGGAAAGCCTTGGAGTGCTAATCTACAGGTAAATAGGATGACTGGTGCCAGCCCCTCCTATATCCAGATCGGCGGGCGCGAACGGTACTACCAAACTGACACCAGTCTTTGGGACATATCTGGGCAGCTTAACTACGAGCTTAGTGACCGGGTCCGGCTATCTGCCCATGCCGGGCTGTCGAACTTTGACAGCGGCTATTCTGCCTTCAAGAAGCAAATCGCCGAGATCAACGTAAGTTACGATCTGGGTACTACCAATCGGGCAACTTTCGGCTATCGTTTCATCGGTAATCGCGCTGGCAAGCCCAGCTCACCGTTCGGTGGAGCTATGGGCGTGACAATGCAGAATCAGGACTACAACGCTTATACTTTCATGTTCTCGCTGCAGAGCAATTTCACCAGTGGGTTGGAGGGTGGTGGATTTCAGACCCCCAGCTCCACTATGGGCACGACGGCGCGCGGCGGCACCTTCGGCGGGTACCAGGTCGGCGGCAGGAATCACTGGCAGAATTACCCCGGTTCCTCGCAGTACTCAACAGACGGTGGGTATCGTGGCTATAACAGTTTCAACACAGGCCCACAGTGGTGAGATATGCAGATGAACAGCAGCAAATTGCGTTGGATAACGAGGGCAGTACTCAGTGTTGCGATTTGTGCAGTCGCCATCGGGTTGGCTGAGGCGGGGCCGTTTGGCAACATAGACAACACGCCTTTTGCTACACGCGCCAATGGCCCAGTGGGGGCAATACTAATTTCGCAGCCACCTGGGGGAGTCGGGACTGCCCAAGCTGCGGTAAGCCGGGCGGCGGCCATCCAACATAATCCGGTCGCTCTGCAACGTGCTGCCCACACAATTCAGCTACTGCAGCAGCTCGGTCTCAAGAGTTCGGCAGCCCAACCGCGCTTCCCGCGCACTGCTTACCACCTCAGCGGCTCGCAGGTGCAACTGCCCGACTTGGTCAGGACAATGCAGACGGCTGCCCAGATAGGCGATCCCAGCAACGAGATTCAGTTCCAATTTCAGGGTTTTGACGCTGCTCAAGAGGCCGCCTTTCGCAGCTACCTGGACAATGCTATGCCGGTGGCTCGCCAGATATATGGCCCTCCTGCCTTTAATATCACGGTGACCGTAATATTAGATGACTCTTTAGCGGAAATACAGGGCGGGGTATATGATGCCACCACCAACGAAATCCACCTGGCACCGCTGTCAGGCAATTTTGCGGAAGATACCTATATTCTAATGATGCTGGTGCTGAACGCCTTCCACGATGATTTAGCCTTCTTCTATGACGCCTGGGAACAGGGCTTTATTGGGGCGGCGGCAACTGCGGTACAGGTTACACCCGGTGTGATGCCCGGCTATGACCCCGTTGACCCGGGCCCCTTCTACTGCCTGTCGGTTTATGAAGCCGAGAACCAACCGGCTCTGGGCAATAGCACCTTCTATCCGGCTTCGGGCTTCACCGGTATGTTGGTGTGGCGGATTGCGATGGCCCGTGCTGCTTGGTACAAATGCTATATTGAGGATCCGCAATTCTTTGCCAATTTCAACGAGTTGTACTATCACAGCTTCTCTGAGGGTTTACAGGGCGATGTGCCTGGGTTGAAGGACATTGCTGCCTCCGTGCTGCCCAGTGTCGAGGGCATGAACTTCTACGACTGGTACCGGCGCCAGTATGTGCTGGACACCAGCGTGCGGACCGGCAGCAAGCTTTATACCTGGAACATTCCCCTGGAGCAAGCCGTGGCGCTTATTGTCGAGCACTACGTCACCGATGACAGCGGGGGCGAAGCACCACGGGGCGGGCAGGCCCGCTGCATTTACTGGAACTACGATCACACCCTGAGTCTCTATGCCGAAGAGGGAAACGTTATTGATGTAGCCAGCAGTGGCGTCGGCGCCGGTGAAGGGTATCTGATCCCGACTTTCTTCAATGTGGGCGGAGCGCAGTTGATAACCGTCCAGATTGACCTGAACGGGTTGCGCGGAGAATACCTCTATCCTTATGCCGTACGCGGCTTTGATCCGGGAGAAAACGATTTCTACGGCGGTGTCCGCGGCGGCCCTGAAGCGACTATTGACGTCTCGGCACCAGCCTCAGTGGCGCGCGTCTGCAGCCAGCGCAGTTGGAGATAACTACCACTAATCCTGATGGTGACACTTTCAGCCGGACCGTTAATGTGGGCTGGGACTCGTATGTGGTCTTCCTGGAGGGCGGCGGCCAGTCTAGCGCCACCCATACATTCTTGGCCGGTAGCAATGGTCTGCAAATGATCACCATCCCGGTGCTTGCGGAAGAGACGGATGCTGCCACACTGTTGGGGATACCTGCTGGAGAGTTACTGCTAGCTCGCTGGGAGCCGGGGCGAGCGCCATCAGGGCGGTACGAGATATGGCCCGACATCGCGCCGTTCGCACCGGGCCGGGGATTCTGGATACGGTTGTTTGAGGACGTGAGTGTCAA
>JALGTJ010000116.1 GCA_029821415.1 Candidatus Zipacnadia bacterium | reverse complement strand
CCAACTTTCGCCACTGGGGGGCACCAAACCTATGGGAATCCCGTTCAGAGTCATCGGACTCTTATATGTGGGAACCCCAACGCCGAAGGTATCCATCACCAGGGTGGCGCTGAGGGCCTGGGACAACTTCGCCTCAGTCAAACCCGGGACCTCCAATCGGGGAGGCAGCACAGTAGGCTGCTCCAGGTCAGGGATTGGCTTGGGCCAAGGCTGTTGGTTCAGCTTCTCCACAAAGGCCCGATACGACTCATTCAGCCGCGGCCAATACCACTTCTGCAAAGGATCCAAGTACTGGGAAGAGCCACCCGAGAAATACGGCAGTCGGCAGTTGGCGGCCAGAGTCATCTCCACTTGGTCTCTGGTAGGGCTCTGGAAACCGGCGTTGTTGCAGACAAAACCGATGCTGTTGCTGATATTGTAACAGGAAATGAACCAGCGCAAATACCCCGGGCGGAAGGGTCGCCGGTGTTCACCGCGCAGGTGAAAATCAGCCCAGGTGTCGGCGGAGGGATTGTAGCACATCCCGCCCGGAGCACTGACAGTGTTATGTACAAATAGCAACCGCTGATCGCCAAGCAGCTCACGAGCTGATCGCAGCAAGATGTAGTTATTCTTCACGCTATCCCTATAGACCCCGTCAAAATAGAGACCATCTACGCCGAGGTTATCCAGAGCCTTGCGCGCCTCTTCAAGGTACCAGGCAAGATTCTCGCCGGTAGTCGTGCTCAGCGGTGGCATGGCTGCCTGGAAACTGGGAGCCATATGGATCACCTTGCTCTCCTGGTCAGTACCCTTCACAAAGTAGTAAGGGGAAGCGTAGATAATCACTCTCAGCCCGTGTTCGTGGGCTGTTTGAACCATCTGGGCAAACTTCTGGGGCAATCGGGGAACGAAGCCGGTTTGCCAGGAGCGCCAGAGCATAACTTCGGATTGCAACCACAGAATATTGCCATACTGGCTGTCTAAAGCGATGCGCTTAGCATCAGGGATCGCACCCTCTGCACTCCACGAGTAGGTCCAGATGACCTGCTCATGTAGCGAGCGCTCCCAAGGATAGGGACGGGGCGGGCCTACCGAGGCCCACAGCATTGATCCTGCCGGCAGCTCATAGCGATATTGGCAGAGCTCAGCATCTGCCTCCAGCAAGGAGGCACCTTCAATTGGGAAGAGTCCCACCGCCCCGTAAGGGTCGAGTAGCAGCCGATGAGGCCCGTGGCTGTACTGCTTAACAGGCTGCCACAACACGCGAGCGCGGACCTCGCAGGGTTGGTTGCTACGCATCATCAGCAGTGAGTCGCAGTTGACCTTGAACTGCATGCCGCCATCTGACTGCAATATCGCCGCGCCGCTGCCCCGGACAGTGACCTTCAATCCGGCCAGTGTCCCCGTCGGGAAACGCAGTAGCAGACCCCTGCGCTGCTTACCTAACCGATGCTGACAAAGTAGTCTGTCAGTGCCTGGCGAAAACTCAAAGACAGCTCCGGTCGTGGTCACCGTCAAGCGCTGGGGAGTTTCGTTCACCTGCTCGACAGCCATATGCCACATACCGGTCATAAAGATCTCATCTGACATAATATCCTTGCTCAAGGGATCATAGAGCTGCGCCGCCGACCAAGCTTCGCCATTGGTGCTCAGAAGGATAGTCATAACGACAGCCAACAATAGGCATAACTTCATATTGAATGTCCTCTTTCCGATTATAGTGGACTCGATTGGCCCGGCTCGTTCTCACGAAGCAGATACTGGCCGCACCAGCCGCACTGGGAGGTCGTGATCAGCACGGGTTTACCACAATTTGGGCATTGCCGCCAGTGAGTTACGCCCCGCTTCCCATGCGCTGCTTCCTCCACGGGCAACTGTTGCTGCATAGCATGCTCATCCATCATAACACATTTCCTACGCCAGCTTCGCTATCGGCTAACGATATGATTCTCTGTTCACTTTAGTAAGTCCTTGCGCTTTTCCGTAACAGAGGCAGGTCAACTATGATAGCCAATAGAAATAGAGTTGACAGAATATCGTTGAAGGGTAGGCACAACTGGCAGGTCAGAACCCGACCTATTGCCAGCATACAAACAAAGCAGGTGGAGCCGAATGGGCATAGAGCTTTCTCTCGGACTGTTCCTTATTGCATTTAGCCTTATATGTCTTATGTCTATGGTCAGCGCCGATCAACAGTCGGACGGGCCACCGGCGCAACAGCCCTCGTACGCTGAGCACCTGACACCCTATCAGAACCCCAATCCCGATTACCACGCTGATTTTCCCAGCATAGCCCAGGCGGAGGACGGGAGCCTCGTTGTCATTCTACGCAAGTGTGGCCCGTGGGCCTACGAGGCCAACTTTCAGCGCGGTATCAGTACTTTCTTCGATGCTGATACTGAGCTTATCGTTATCAGATCAACTGATGGAGGCCAATCATTCAAGCCTATTGCGAGCAACCCAGTCTTCGCCGGTCTGGCAATTGACCCAGTTATCCGCCTTCTATCCGACGGCCGGCTGATGGCCTGTGCCATCGTCGGGGAAGCGGCAACACGGCCCCAGCGCCCCCAGATGAAAGGAGTGCTTCACCGCCACTTTCCTCGTTTTGACACCGTTATTACCTTAGAGGGTGTCAGTGTGCGCTTCTCGGAGGATAACGGCGTCACCTGGGGCAAGCCCAGCATGTTCACACCGTTTGCCCCTGAGTCGTTGTACAACCTGCGCAAGCCCCTGGAACTGGCTGACGGCACGCTGCTGGTGCCGCTGGCGGTAGGCTATCCCTGGCGTAGTCGTTTCGTTGGCCTAAGCCGTTCCTGGGATATGGGCCAATCCTGGGGCGACGAGACTTACGTCATGGAAGACCCGCAGGGCCGCTACCGCTGGGCTGCAGGCACCGACTACTGGATGCCCACGCTGGGCCTGCAGTCCAATGGTGCACTGGTTTGTGCATATGTTGAAAGCCCCAAAGAGCCCCCTGCCGGTTTCTATAGCCGCATTCTGACCTCCACGAGCAGCGACGCTGGTTACACCTGGCACCCACCCACGCCCACCGGGCTTGATGGCGGCTTCCCCAACATAATTACGCTGCCCGACGATCGCTACCTTATGACTTTCGCCAGCCGTTACGGCTCCGTCGGTGCGCTGGAGGCCGCTTTTAGCAGTGACGGCCATAACTGGGAAACAAGACTGACCCTGCGTAGCGAAGAAGGCTATGAATTCTATTATCCCGACAGCGTCCAGTTACCCGGGGGAGACATTTTCACAGTCTATATGGCCTCACCCCCCAGCCGAGTGCGGACCGTGGGGGCGGTCCGCTGGCGGCTACCTGAGCAATGAACCCAGCCCATCCACCAGAGTTGCAATCGCTAACCGCTGGGTTAATCCGACGACACCTCCGCAACAACAGGGAGAACCAAAAATAATGAAGACAACGATCTCGTCAAGAGAACGGATGCTCCGCGCCATTTGCTGCCAGGAAGTGGACCACATTCCTCTGGGGCAACTATTCCACAGCACCGTGCTGGGCACACCTGCTGCCAAGCAATGGGACAACCAGTTCCAACGAGCGGAAGTGATGAAGGAGATGGGCCTGGATCCGGTGATTGACATCTGGATGCCGACTCCAGAGCCGCCCCCGGAGATTACTGTGCGTAAGTGGGAGGAGGACGATCCGGACGGTCCTGATCCGCTTCTATGCGCCGAGTATGAAACTCCCGCTGGCAAGCTCGTCCAAAAAGTTCGCAAGACTAGAGACTGGTATCATCCAACCCACTATAGCTTTTTGCCAGACTGGCAGGGCCACGCCCATCGGGAGCCAAACGAGTTCGACGAGATTGATATGATGGACGACTGGTTCACCGCCCGCTATAAGGTACCATTGGTCAGCGGGCCGGATGATTTGGATAAGTTGGAATACCTGTTACAGCCACCCACTGGCCACGCCCGCGACGAATGGCTGGCGAATGCCCGCAAGGCCCAGCGGTTCGCTGAGCAGATGGGCCTACTCAGCCACGCCCGCCGGCTTTCGGTGGGCGATTGGTTTATGTGGCTGTGCGTAGTTGAAGAGTTTCTCTACGCCGTGATTGAACAGCCCGACTACGTCGCGCGCTTCTACGAGATTATCCAGCGATACAATCGAGAAATACTGGACCTCGTGCTCGAGGCCGCGCCCGATGTAGTCCAGTACCGCGGCTGGTACGATACCCCGGATTACTGGGGGCGAGAGCGTTATCAACGGATCCTGCGGCCTCATATTGAGGAATTGGCACAGATAGTTCACGACGCCGGCAAGCTGTTCTGCGTGCTGATGCCCGAAGGCTACACCCTATATCGGGATATTCTCGATGATATGCCGGTAGATGTATACTTAGGGCTGGAGCCTTTAGCCGCTCGTAAGAGCGAGGATTTTGCCGCCGTCAAAGCAGCTTTCGACGAGCGCCACTGTATCTGGGGCGGAGTGAATGCCCCGGTGACCGTCGGGCGGGGCAGCGACGAAGAAATTGACGAGGCCGTCAGATTTGCCATTGTGCCCTGGGATCGGTTTATGGTATTTGTTGAGGCCTGGAAAAAGTATGCCTAGTGCGCCGGAGAAATATACATGGAAACCACGATGACCTCGCGAGAACGTATTCTGGCTACTTGTGCGCACGAGCCGACCGACCACGTGCCGCTGCATTTAGAGGTCCATCCCAGTTACTGCCTATATGACCCAGCAGTTGCCTGGTGGAATAACCAGTTCGAGCGCACCGACGACCTATTGGCGCTGGGAGCCGACGCGATGGTCGAAGTCTGGCTGCCCGACCCCTCATACCATCCCGATGTCGAGGTGCGCACCTGGCGAGAAGAGCCACCCAATCAAAAGTATGCCTTGCTTGGCAAAGAGTATCGCACCCCGGCCGGACCGCTGCGCCAAGTGATAAGGGAAACTGATGATCTGTACGACTGGCACAAGATCAACCGCAACACGCGCGGCCCGATAGCTGATATGATAGATGGAGTCGGGTTGCTGGAAGATGTCAATCCCTCCCGCAGCGTGGAATTCCTCATCAAAGGGCCACAAGACCTGGAGAAGATGCGCTACCTGTTCCAGCCGATTTCCGGCCAGGACTACGCCAGTTGGCGCGAGGATGCGCTCTTCGCGAAAAAGGAAGCCGAAAAGCGTCAGGTAGTCTTCCTGGCGCGGCGCACCTACTGCGGCTCTGCTCTGCTCTGGCTCACCGATATCCAGGATTCGATAATTAGCCTGGCCTTAGAACCTGAGTATATTCGGGAGTTTCTGCGTATCATTCAAGATTGGCAACTGCGTAACCTGGAGATGGTCCTGGACGTGGGCGTGGATATGGTCACTCGATTCGGGTATTACGACACTCCCGACTTCTGGGGAGTAAAGTACTTCGAGCAGTTTCTGTTGCCTCTGCTGAACGAGGAGGCAGAGCTTTGCCATCAGGCCGGCGCTCTGCTCTGTCAGCAGCAAAGCGAAGGGATTACTCAGCAGGTGGACGCGTACGGGAAAAGCCTGGTTGACGTCTTCCGCGATGTTGATCCGGTGCAGGGCAACGAGGACATGGCCCTGCTGAAGCAGAAACTGGGCAAGACCAAGACGCTCATGGGGGGCCTTAACATTGACATCTGGCTGGCCAACGCCGAGCAGCACGAGGTTGCCAGCTACATTAGAGATATGTTAGAACTAATGGCGCCAGGGGGAGGCTTTATTCTCCACCCCGTCCCGGGGATATACGCCGGCGTACCGTGGGAAAAGATAATGCTGATGATCCAAGCCTGGAAAAGATACGCTTAGGGAGGCACAGTGCGCCCGGCCATACGTCAAGCAGGAGGCCATTACATTGCTGGCAAGTAAACTCAAACAACTCGGTGTTCTAGTGCCTATTGTCGTGCCTTGCACTGCTCAGGGCGAACCTGATGTCGCGGGCCTGAGGTCGGTCTGCGACGATATGATCGGTGCTGGTTGCGATGCCATTTTCATAAACAGCACCACCGGCCGGGGGCCATGGTGGTCACCGGCTCAGCGGATTAGTCTATGTCAGACCGTCGCCGACCATGTAGGAGATAGTATGCCAGTTTTTGCTGGCTGCATGGCCACCGGCCTCTCCGAGATGCTGTATTACTCGCGGGCATATGCTGAGGCAGGAGCAGACGTAGCTGTCATCACTGCACCCGGATATTACACCTACGACGTTGGCGAAATTGAGGCTATATTCCTCCGGTTCGCTGACCAAAGCCCGCTGCCAGTGCTTATCTACGACATTCCTGCCTGTGCAGGGATGAAGCTAGACGAGGATATGGTGCTGCGGCTGGCCGACCATGAGAATATTATTGGCCTCAAAGACTCCACCGGTGACATGGAGCGGTTTCGGACTCTACTGGGAGCGCTGGGGGATCGTGAGGACCTCTACTTGCTGCAAGGCAAGGAGCATCTGCTCGCCGAATCGTTAATCGCCGGCTGCTCGGGATTTGTGGTGAGTCTCAGCCACATCAATCCCCGCGTGTTCAGTGCCCTGGCGCAGGCTGCCCTGTCCGGGGATATCCAACTCGCCGAGGCCATCCAGAATCACATTACTGAGCTAATGAACCTGGTACAAGCCAGCTTCGCCAGACGACCGCCCAGTGGCTATTGGAGAACATCAAACAGGGCTTCGCCATCCTCCACCAGGCCCTCCCGTAGGTAACCACATTCACTCCACCCACAGCAACCGGTAGTTCAACGGCGGCACTTCGATGGTCAAGTTGCCAGTGTCAGTCTCTACTGGCTTCCTGGTGTAGGCATCCACAACTTGCAGCTCACCGGGGCCTTTGAGCCGCTCCCAGTTGACCCTTAGTGTCGGTGTCTGCACCTCGCGGGTTACGTTATAGACGACCACTAAGGCCCCGCCTTTGGGCTTCCGATATACGCTGGCTTTAATCGCGTCGCTTTGCCCGCCAATAAGCCAAGCATTATCCCAGTAGCCATAGAAGTTAACATCACCCATACCAAACTCATCCATTATTGCGTAGTACTGCTGACGGGCCTCAGAGTTCATCCCACAAATAGGCCAGAAGCCAATGTCGCTCAGCAGCCCCAGGCCAAAGAGATGATGGGACTTCTCAATAGTGACCTGAGAAGGCTTACCATTAGCCTGGAACTTCGCGACATCTTTGTCTTCCAGGATCGCGCCATACCACTGCGGCAGCCACCAGGGGATCCCACCGTGGGGCTGAGCGCGGAAGGCGGCCCGGAGTTCGTCCAGAGGCAGCACCTGCAAATAGTTATCATAAAGAGGTCCGAGCCAGTTGCCCTCGCCATTGAGCCAGACATCGCAGAACGACAAAACCGGGGCATGTACTGCCTGGGAGTCGTGCCCAACAATCACCGAGTCCGGGTTGAGGCTCTTGAACATAGTGTAGACCCGTTTCCACATCTCTCGCACGGCACAGACCGGAAATAGTGTGGGGTATTCTTTGCCGTCGCGCACATAACCAAACCCATACTCCGGAGCGAACACAGTGCCATAAACGCCGGCAAAATCAACATAAAGCCCATCATGCCCGTACTCTTTAGCCAGCTCACGATGCTTCCAGACCATAAAATCTATCCAACTGGGGATCGGGCGTACTGCCTCGTAACTCAGAGGTCTAGCCAGGTCGGCGAGGGCCATCAGCGGATTAGCCCATTCACGGCGGTAGAAGGCACACTCGGGCATCTTCGGTGGCATCGTTACGAACATGCTGTAGGGCAGTACCTTGATGCCCTGCTCGTGTTTGGCCTTGACATATCCACGATACCACTCTGGGTCCTTAACTACCGGAAAGGAGAAATACTGAAACTGGGCCGGATTGGGCCACGGACTCGCAACACATAACCTCCCCACAGCCGGCCCTTCCTCCGCCCGGCCCACATCCCGCCATAGCCGCCAATTCTTCGGCAGCGGCTTGGTCGGCGTAGCCATCAGGATCCATCGCAGCTTCCACGGTTCCGTTAGCCTCTGTCGCTGTCTCTGTCGCTGTCCCAGAAAGCGGTAGACAACCGAAACATCGCCGTTGGCCTCCCGCACTATACGAAACGCGTCGTCAGCGCGATCGATCATCGCGCCGGCGTGTTCGGTGGCTCCGCACAGACCGAAATCGTCAGTGCCCAACCACCAGTAGCGCCCGTAGTTGGCTTTCCATAGTACCCCCTCGCCCTTGGGCAGCAGCCCCCGAGTACTGTAGCTCTTATAAATCAAAGTGGCGTACTGCTTCTTGATGGGCACGCGCAGCTCCATTAATTCCGGCTCAGCGCCGGCGGAAGGAGCAAGTTGGAAATCAAAGAGCATAAAGCCGTCAAACTCGACCGCTGCCCGCCACGTCATCCTACCCAGAGCAGAAGTGGATGTCCCTGCGCGCACCACCTTTGCTGGGGTCTTCCCGGTAACGCTGCCCGTTGTATCACTCCAGAGAATCTCCTTGCCATCCTGAATGCACCGCAGCGTTACTGGCCCAGCGAGGATTGAACGTCCCTGGGTGATTATCTTCTCCGGTAGTCCGAAGGCCCCCAGTGTATACTGACGGCCCCAGACCTTCACGTTGTTTCCTGTCACTTGCACCGGTGTCCACGGGGGCGGAGGCGTATCACTAACGCCGACCTTCTCCGTCAGCCAGACTGGTGGGCCGGGCACTACCAGTTTTGCTTTTACCGTGGCCTTTGGCTGGCCGTCCTTCGTCGTCAGCTCAGCAATAATTTCATACTCGCCTTCGGCCAGATCCTCGTAACTGATGCGTGCCTCGCCAAAGCGCCCCTCCGTTTGTACTATCGGCGCCGGGGTAGTGCCCACTGCTGGCTCCAGCCGCGCCTGTCCAGCAAAGTTACCGCTGCGGTCTCCGCTGTCTATCTTGACCACCAGCGTTTTGTTTCTTGGGTCGGGCACCACCGTGGCCGTCGGCTCCGCGAAGCTCATAGGGATATCGGTCCCCGGCTCGCGGTCTTTGGCATGTACGTTAGCCCACCAAGCCTCATAGTGGTCAACTCACCCAGCGGTGGGGCCGGCGCTCCCGCCGGATTACTGGAGTCATGTATTCCCTTGCCATTTGCATGGCCGCGGTAGTAGCGCAACGGCTCGCCCACTTTCCAAATGAGGAAGAATTGCTTCCACTTGCCCTTGAGCTGCTGGCAGCCGTAGCCCCGCTGGGCCATACCCGGGTACTTATCATCAAAGTGACCCGGCGGCGGGATCTTGGGTGCTTCTACCCAGAAGACATTAACCGCATCGGCTCGCTTTTGAAAACGGATATTCCCTTGTCCGATAACGTCTATGTACCGGTGATAATAGCCGTCGTCCGAGGACCAGTCTTCCGGCTTCAGCCACAGTTCAATCGTGCCCTCATTAGGCAGAATGTTCCCTGGCGCAGCAAATTCCAGGTAGCCCACCCCGTCCCCGCTGCGTAGCGCTGCGCCACGGATGCCAAAACCATCCGCCGTGAGCGCGCCTCCTCCTTGTATCAATGTAGCCTGGCCGTCCCCGACGGCCTGCGCATCCCGCGTGCCGTCAAAGCTAGCGTAAAAAAGCACCCCCTGCTGTCCCCAGGCGGTGACAGTCACCAAGATAAGTGATGCGACCAACAATCCATTAGTGTTCGGCCGCAAGTTCATATTACTTGCCCTCCCCACTTCGACTCTCGCAACTGCTCACTTCACGCTCATAGCCTAGCGCTTCGGCTCAAGTTGACCCAGGATACGACTGTAAGTTCTTGCAGCTAGACTGTCTTGAATGCCAGCCTTACCGCAGACTGTGCCAACCCCTTTATTGCATCTTCTCAAACTCGCAGGCCCAGCACCGAGGAGCTAGGCCAACAATAAGCAGAGCCCCAAGCCGCGCCATCATAGCCGAGCTTCTTCCCAGCAAACCACCTATCGTCCAGGCGCGCTCAGTCCTCATAGAGCCACTCAATGGGCCGAACAACTAATTTGAGGCCATTGGTCAAGCCGGCCTGCTCGCCGCCAGCAACCAAGTAGATGATCACCACATTTCCGGTGCTGGTGAAGGCGACTGAAGGATAATCTACGTGTACATATCCCGGCCAGTGGGGATAGCGGCGGATTACCTCCTCCGGATACTGTGCCTGTGTAGCTTTGGCCTTCAATGCTTGGCGCTCCCGGATGGCGTGCAGCTCGCTAACCGCATCGTAGGCGTCGCCCTCCGGCTCAATTCGGGCAACATCATCCAGCGATTCCAAATTCTTGAAGTGGGTCCAGCTTTCTCCATCATCAGTGCTAATGGCACACGACATACGCATCCGGCCCAGACCGTCGGCAATCTCTTGGCCCGAGACCTGATTCCAAACACAAAGAAGGTCACCGGTCTCCGGAATGGTCTTCAGGGAGGCCGGTGAATAGCTGGAGGCCAGACCGGTTGGCTCTGGCTCACTCCAGGTGATGCCCTGGTCCTCGGAAAAACTCTGGTACAACTGCCCCAGCCGGGTACGCCCGAAACACAACAGACGACCGTCGCGCAGCTCCGCGACGGCGGGCTCCTCAAAGTCGGCATAGGCATAGGTACGGCCAGCTTCTCCCAGTTTTATGGAGATCTCACCGTAGCTGCGCAACCAGGTAGACCCCGCGTCGTCGCTGTAGTACATAAAACTGGCACACATACCGCCGAATAGACCGTACACAGGCACCAGGATCCGACCGCTGGACAGAACGAGGGCCGTATCACCTCGTTGGCAGATGTGACCGAGGGTACCAGTCTCATTGATTTGGAGGTCTCGTGACCAGGTTTCTCCTTCGTCAGCGGAGGTTGTCAGGTATAACCTGGTGTCATAAAACAAGTTAAGATCTACATAAATTAACCCCAGTACTGAAGCTGAAGCCTGCCAATCGGGCAGAAC
This sequence comes from Candidatus Zipacnadia bacterium, assembly GCA_029821415.1. Taxonomy (GTDB): domain Bacteria; phylum Armatimonadota; class Zipacnadia; order Zipacnadales; family Zipacnadaceae; genus JALGTD01. The sequence continues at coordinate 1,853 of JALGTJ010000116.1, read as the reverse complement.
CGCAGGATACTGCGGCAGTCGGATCAGCGCCAGCCGCCCGCTGTTACAACGCGCCGTATTGGCGTGTATCACAAAGGGCTCCGACCAGGTGGATCCGCCGTCCTCGGAGATCTTGCCACGGATATCCCCAGCGTCCCAGTCTCCCCCACCGCGGTAGAAGTGAGTGTAAGCCAGCAACAAGCGACCGTCGTCTAACTCAATGACAGCCCCTTCGCTGTTGCGCAGATTGCCGGGACCCGTTTCCTGCACCGGACATACAATTTGATCTACAAAGTTGGCCATCTCTTCTCTCCTGTTGTAACTTGGTAATAGATATTGCTATTCTGCGTAATATTGCTCATAACCTATCGTTGAGCCGACTTACCGACGCTTGCGACCACGGGAGAAGACAATCACACCGAGGAGCATAATAAACCCAACAAGCAGCAACATATTAGGAATCGCCTGCCCGGGCAACCCCCCCTCAGTGGGCGCAGTGGCATACCAGACCAGGCCCGCACCAATAGCGGAAAAAGCAAGTAGTGCTGTCAACCAGATAAAGAGCCATTGAAAGGCCGCAGCGACCGTTTCCACATCAAAGGTGCCCTGTTCGCGGCGGCGGTGCGCATCAACAGTCTCGCCCATGCGGCTCTCAAAGTGGTCAGCCAGCAGATCGAAAGTGCGGTCCAATTCGCCTTCCAGTTCGCCCTGGCGCACCATACTGATGAAAAAGGGAGAAAAAGTCTGGGGATAACGGCTGAAGGCAGTTGCCAGAGTCCGGCCCATCTCCACATCCTCACGGACTGAGTCAATAACTTCCTTGAAAAAGGCGCTGTCGGTCTGCTCCCGCAGAGTATCAAAGATGTCGAGAATATTGATCTCAGCGTGTATCAGGCTGGCGAACTGGCGGCACATAGTAGCCAGTTGCGCATTGGTCAGTTCACTGTCCTGTTCAGGCATTTAATCCTTGCTCCTCATCGTGTCATCAACTGCCCCCAGTGGCTACTATATCCCGTTGCACAACCATCTGCTGCGAAAAGACCACATATCGGCTGCCAGTATAGCAAGGCGAGAACAGCAGGTCAACTACTCCCCTTGAAAAGTGGGGCGTGAGCGGCAACGGTGTCCGCCGACGCTCGCCGCAGCAAGGTTGCCGAACTACCAGTCCAGTGTTATACTCACTTCAAGATGGTCAGAAGCTATTTCATAGACACAATGGGCTGCCAGATGAATGAACGGGATTCGGAGACGGTGGCGGGGATAGTAGAGCAGCTCGGTTACTGCCCGACGCATGACCCTAAGCAGGCCGATTTCATTGCCCTGAACACCTGTGCGGTGCGAGCTAAACCCCAGCACAAAGTATTCTCCAAGCTCGGCGAGCTGCACCGTATTAAGGAGCAGCGCCCCGGTACTATCATCGCAGTACTGGGCTGCGTGGCACAGGTTGCCGCGACGGAGATTGCTCGGCGTGCTCCATATGTTGATATCATAATGGGTCCGCGCAACTATTCTCATCTGGCCGAGGCAATAACAAGCGCGCAAGCTCAGAGCAACGATGGCCCAGTCATCATAACCGACACGACCGAGGTTATCCCGGAGGGCCTACCAACCGCACGTACCACGCCGATTTCCAGCTACGTCAATGTCACCTATGGCTGCAACAACTTTTGCGCCTACTGCATAGTTCCGTATGCCCGTGGCCGGCAGCAGAGCCGCACACCCGAGCAAGTCATCAGCGAGGTTGAACAGGCCGTCGCCAATGGACACCAAGAGGTTACGCTGCTGGGCCAGAATGTGAATTCTTATGGCGAGGATCTATCAGAAAGCTGTGATTTCGCTGATCTGCTGACCGAACTGAATCAGATTGAGGGACT
>JALGTJ010000115.1 GCA_029821415.1 Candidatus Zipacnadia bacterium | reverse complement strand
CAACATACCCCGACTCATCAACCTTGGAAATGGCGGCCCAGAAATTGTTTGCACGGTACTGCTGGCCCGTTACCGGGCAGTGTACCATATAGTAGTGTTGGGCATCCCGAGCTCGAAAAACCAGCCCCGCGTTGGTCCACACCACATCCCAGCGGAACTCGAATTCAGCTTCGAAGTCGGCATACGCCTGGCCAGTATAGACAGCCAGGCTCTCGCCCAGATTGCTCGGGGCGGTGATGATGCCCTGCTCGTCCTCGCTCCACGCCCCCTCAACAAACTGCCACTGTTCATTGTTCATGTGCAGCTCCATCCAGTTATCTCCTTCCTGCTGGGCCCGGGCTGCTCCCATACTGCCCAGACACACCGCTATCCCTACTATGCACAACATACTCATCAGCTTCAGGCGCATCTCTGTATGCATAATACTCACCTCTCCGTTCGTGGATTTAGGTTACTTGAACCAGGGAAAGTGGAGCAGAAACAGGCGGGGAGGGCAACCTCCCCGCCCCGTCCATTCTGTTGCTCACACATTCTGCGCTGTCCGTGAGTTTGCTGACTTTTTACCACGGTGGCTAAAATGGGTTATTGTCAGGTGGGCACGGATAGCGGGTATCGTCATACCAGCGCCCTGGAGGAGCGAAGTGGGCCTGTTCAATGGTCTTGGGACAGCCCCAGAACTCGTCTCTGGAGCTGGCCTTGGCGTGCCCGTCCAGGTAGGCGGCATCGCACAGACCAAAGTGCCGCTCAGACGGGTAACGTAAGGCCCAATAGGTCGAGCGCCCTACGAGGTCACCGTTCACTCCCCACACGTCTGGGATATCCATGTCGGCCAGCATTACGTAAGCGGCCGGATTATCGACCGCACCCTCTGTCATGCGGCCCAGGTAAGTCCACGAGCCATCAGGCTCCCGTCTCCACGCCCCGGCGAGGACACTGTTCCAGCCATAGGACTGATACTTACTTTTCAGCGGGTACCACTTAGGGGCACATGTTTTCTGCCAGTCGGGGCAGACGAATATATCAGTGTTGCCTACGTATGGCGTAACCAGCCCTTCTGGGCGATAGTCCGTACAGTTGGGGTAGTTGGCGTTATAGTCGTAGATCTTGAAGAACCACTCGGTGCGTGTTGTTCCGTCCTCAAAGGCGCAGGGATAGTAGTCATCCCAGTCAGTCAGATACATCTTCACCGCTAGCGCCAACTGCTTGACGTTGCTCAGACACACCGTCTGCCGCGCCTTGCCCTTCGCCCGGGCGAAGACGGGGAATAGAATCGCCGCCAGGATAGCGATTATCGCTATCACCACTAGCAACTCTATCAACGTGAACCCTATTCGGTTTTTGCTAACATACCGCATCTTTGGCACTTCCTTTCAGTTTCTTAGTAGCCTATGGCTACTTTTGCCCCGGTACCTCCCGACCAATCGGGATGAGTGCCGTAGGTTCACGGCTATGTCAACGCCCTCCCAATTAGCCGGCTTGCGCCCCTCAACCCGCTAATCGGTAGAACGGAAACAAGGGATGAGAGCTTGCCGGGCTCTCACAGGCTGGAAGCCTGTGCCACTGCCTTTACTCACTTTCTTTGGGTGACTGGTTGTCTGCAGCGAGTGCATATAATTATGCATACGTTACACTTGTCGTGGTTACAAACTCACGTATGTTCGGCATCGTCGGCACGTGCATCAATACTGCGTTTCCGTGGTTGCTGAGAGATAGGAATTTGCATTGGACGCGAGAAGATCGTCAGCGTTCTCCCAATACTGCCGATACTTCTCCAATGTGTCTCTTATATGTTGCCTTGCTGCTTTCTCGGCGCCTACCGGGTCACCTGCCTCGATGGCATCAACGATTGGTCCGTGCGGACATAGGGGCGGCCAAGGACCGGCGGCCGGGGCCATTGCGCGTAAAACAGGTAGGCCACACAAAAGGGCCATTACGATTAGCTTGTCCCCGTTGGTCACTCCGCTGAGGAAACCATTGCCGCAGTTGCGGATTAAGTACTGGTGAAACTGGAAATCGTAAGGCATAATCGCTATAGGTGCGCCATTCTTCTCGGCCGACTCCAAGCTTGTGCAGATCTCGCGCAATCGCGCAATTGCAGACGGTTCTCCCTTTATTGCCATAGTTCGGGCTGCGACGCCCTCAATGACTTCACGGGCTTCATAAATCTCCACCGTCTGCTGAAGGTTATACTTCGCCACAAAGTACCCTCGGTTCGCCTGTTGCTCGGCCAGACCTTGCACGGTGAGGGTTTGCAGGGCCGCGAGTACAGGGGTCCGGCTGACTCCTATCGCCTCCGCTATCCGGCCCGGCACGATGTGTTCACCAGGGTGCAACTCGCCCTTCAGGATCTTAGCAATGATGTAATGGTATGCCATTTGCTGGCTATCTTGGTTCTGCATCATGACCTACCGGAAAAGATTGTATGCAATTCTGCTTTTTGTATTATACATAATCCGTCCAATAGTGTCAACCCCACCCCAAACCACATCACCGTCAACATTTACCCGATGTACTTGGTTCTCGCTCGCGGCCACGAGCAGCCACCTCTGCAAGCCTTCCCGGGTGAACCGACCCCGACGATGATTCCCAGTCTAGTTTGGTGTCTGCCAGGAAGAGACGAAGGTAATAGTGCGGCAATGGCGAAGACTATACGCGAGGGTAAGCTCACACCGCGCGTTTGACTACCGACCACCAGCACCCGTGCCAGTCCATCCATGGCCGTAGAGGCGCTGAGACTAACATAGCGACTAGGACAATCTATGCGGGCAGATCAACTTCACGTACCGGGGTCCACCACGATCACGCCAACGAAACCGCGGGAGAGATTATCATCGGCGGCCCGGGGAAGGTCCGCGACTGCGGCTTGGCGAAACTTAGCGTGGAAGTATTGCTACCCTCTATTGTTGTTAATTGCAAGAAGACCGAAAAGCTGAATATCGTGCCCTGTCAATTGTGGGAGGTACCTTTTGTAATAATCTCAAGGGGGAAGTTTGATGGCCAACACCCAGCTTGATTGCTATACCGATGACTGGCAGCGCACCAATCCGGATTTCGTGGTCTACCTGCCTCGGAGCCGCAGTGGGCCAGACGGGTACGCTGACCACTTCCTGGTGAACTACACGCCGGGCGGCGACCTGCTAGCTATGTGGACCCAATCCAGCGTCGAGGGTTCGTTTGACACCCGCGTAGTCTTCTCGCGTAGCGAGGACGAGGGCCACAGTTGGTCAGCGCCTGAGTTACTGGTCGGCGCACGAACTGCACAGGAGATGCCGGCCTACTTTGGTGTCCCGGTGATCAGCGCGACCGGTCGGATCTACTGTTTCTACAAGATCGACATCGGCTTTTCTGCCGGTGGGTTCCGGCTAGCTGGCGCATTTCGGTGTCACTACTCTGATGACGATGGCCGGACCTGGCAGGAAGGGGGAGTGGATATTCCCGTGCGCCGTACCCGGTTCGACCACCCTGATCCCAAGGTGCCGTGCAACTTTATTATCTGGCAGAACCCCATCCGCGACGCTAAGAATCGTCCTCTGGCCGGCTTCAGCCGCAGTAGCAGCCCCTATGTGTTTCCTCTTGCTAAAGATGGCATTCACGGTGACGTTCAGTGCGAGATGATGCGGTTTGACAATATTGACGAAGGGCCAGAGGCGGCAGATATACAGATCACTTGGCTACCCGAGGCGGAAGGCACGCTGCGGGTCCCCTCCCCCATTGAACCGCAGCGCTCACGGGGATACAGTATCTTCTACGAACCCTCCATTGTGGTCTTGCCCGATGAGCGACTTTTCTTGAAGGGGAGCACCGAGACCGGCCGCATCTGGTACAGCATTTCCGATGACCACGGCGCTACCTGGCGCCAGCCCGAGGTGATGAGGAGCAGAGACCGGGGTGCTGAAATGCTTCATCCCGCCGCTCCAGCCCCGCTGTATGCCCTGGAAGATGGCCGCTTCTTACTCCTCTTCCATAACCACGACGGCTACAGTTACGGGGCCCACGGACCGCGAGATGTGAACTCCCGCCGACCACTATTCATGGCTGTGGGCGAGTTTCGCCCCGACGCATATCAGCCTATCTGGTTCAGCGAAGCGAAGATGTTGTGCGACACTGAGTGCGTCGGGGTCGGCCCAGAGGAGCTGATCTGGTTGGCCATGTATTCCAGCCTGACCGAGCGCGAGGGCCGGCGCATACTGTGGTACCCGGATCGCAAGCATTTCCTGCTGGGCCGCTACATCACCAATGAGATGTTGGCAGATATGACGGTGCCGCAGACCTAGCATGCTTGTCACCACCGAATCAGCCTTTGCTCTAATGCTGACGGCAAAGCGAGGTGAGATTGCCATTGCCTCCCACCCCCGGGTCAGCGGGATGTTCATCCACAACACTCCTGGCACTGCATTGTTTCTCTTACTCGGATGGGACCAGATTGTCGCGGGTGACGCGAGTCGTTGTGGGGCGTCCGCTGCCCATACTTGCCGAGAAGGGTCGGAAAATCCGTTCGTTGAACAAGACATTCATGCCGTCCAGACGAATCTC
>JALGTJ010000114.1 GCA_029821415.1 Candidatus Zipacnadia bacterium | reverse complement strand
CGCTCTAATGGTAGTATAATCCAGCATGGTCTGCGCATTATCAACCTGAGCTTGAGCGCGGGCGATCTGCGCTTCCGCACTGGTTACATCAGCCTTGCGCAGTTGCTCCTGTACTGCATTTGCTCGGGCCTGGTCCAGCCCCGCTTGTGCTTGAGCTACAGCCAAATCACGCCGGTTGCGAGCGGCATCTACTTCGCTCTGTGGCACATACCCGTGGGCCCTCAGACCCTCGGCACGAGTTAGCTCTGTCTCGGCGATATCCAGATTGGCGCGAGCCTTATCAAGTGCGGCGCGTGCCTGGGCAAGGGCCTGGGGATGCATGGCCTTCTGCAGGCGTTCCAGGTCCTTTTGTGCCACATCCAGACCCGCCTGAGCCTTCTCAAGCGCAGCGTAGCTGGCCTCGGCCTGGTCGATACTCGCCCGCGTGAGCGTTGGCTGCACCTTGGCTTGCTCGCGCGCCTGGCTGAGTCGGGCCTGAGCCGCATGCAGGTCAGCGAGAGCTTGCTCGTAGGCGGTTCGGCTATCCGTAGGATCAATGGTGGCTATAAGATCTCCTGCCTTTACCTCGTCACCAACCTCCACTGCGAGCGTCTGGATCTCTCCGCTTGCGTATGACTTAATCATCACTGTTGTCAGCGGTTTGAGCACTCCATCGGCAGTTATCGTCTGTCGTACATTGCCGCGTTGCACGCGGACAGTCTGAATCTCCGCCGCTTTTGTCTGGTCACGCGATCGGCCTCGTGTCCATAGCGTAATTCCTAATCCCACAGCAAGCAGCAGTACAATTACGACTATTACGCGCTTCATTGTTTCAACTCCCTGGTATTCCCTATATCCAACAGACGCTCTTGTTGGGTAGATGTTCGACCAAGCAACTCGCGAGCGGTTAATAATATCCTACTAATATGATTTGTATGATATCATAGCTTACTACCCCGGCATTGTCAATTCTACCTCGTGGCGTGCTGTTTCCCCAGCATTCCGGTTCCCGGCCCACGTTCTGGCACTCTTGCGCTACAGCCCTACACTTCGACCGCACTGGCGCCTGACGCAACCCGGCGATGCCGGCCGGCGCACCGACAGAAAGATAGCAAGTCGTCGTACTTTGGGGGCAGAGCAACACAGTCCTGAGCCAGGCCAACCTCAAAAGGCTTCAAGTTGTCGCGGCCAGGCCCATTGGAGCGTTGCGGAAAATGCGTTTGTCCATATCGCCGAGGTTCGGGGCGATCTGTGGCTGGAAATCCATTTGACCCAGAATCTGGCGCTCCACATCAATGCCCGGAGCCACTTCTGTCAGCACAACCTCGCCGCCGCGCAGCTCAAAAACGCAACGCTCCGTAACATACAGGACCTGCTGCCCTTTCTCAGCGGCATATTCGCCGGAGAACGTTACGTGCTCCACAGCCTCAATGAACTTGTGGTGCTTGCCTTCCTGGACGATGATGAGCTGACCATCGCGCGTATCTGTCTGAAGTCCCCCTGCCGTAAACGTACCACAAAAGACGACCTTGCCGGCGGTTTGCGTAATGTTGATAAAGCCGCCACAGCCGGCGAGATGGGCACCAAATTTGCTGACGTTGACGTTCCCCTGGGCATCAACTTGCGCCATGCCCAGAAAGGCCAGGTCCAGGCCCCCACCATCATAGAAATCAAACTGTGACGGCTGGTCGACCACCGCCTCCGGGTTGGCAGATGCCCCAAAGGACAGACCACCTGCCGGCACTCCGCCGATGGGCCCAGCTTCCACCGTCTGGGTCAAGCGCTCAGCGATACCCTCCTCGTTGGCCACAGCGGCCACCCCCTCGGGCATACCAATGCCCAGGTTGATTACAGCTCCGCTGGTCAATTCCAGAGCGCCGCGGCGAGCGATGATTTTCCGCTCATCCATAGGCAGCGGCGCGATACTCTCGAAGGGAATCTTAACATCACCACAATATGCTGGATTGTAGTCCTCGTCGAAGCATTGTTGGTGACGATCCCACCGCTGTTGCGCACAGCCTGGGCAATGGCCAGCATCTCACCAAACATAGCCTCGTGTTCCATAGTGATGTTCCCGCGCTCGTCCGCGGTCGTGCCTCGTACCAGGCCCACGTCAACCGGGAATGCGTGGTAGAACAGCCATTCCTGGCCGCGCAGCTCAATAAGCTCTACCAGGTCCTCGGTAGTCCGGTTGTTCAGCTTCCCTCCATCATTGCGCGGGTCAACGAAGGTCTTCAGGCCAATGTGAGTAATAAGCCCGGGACGCCTGCCGGCGATTGCGCGGAACAGGTGCGAGATAACGCCCTGAGGCCAGTTGTATGCCTCAACCGCACCTGCGACCGCGAGCGCGCCTAATGCTGGGCACAGGCCCCAGTGGCCGCCGATGACGCGCTTCACCAGTCCCTCATGGGCCAGGTGATTCATACCGCGATCCTTGCCGTCGCCCTGGCCGGCAGCATAGATGACGGTCAAGTCACGGGGGCGTCCCTCGGCCAAGAAGCGGCGCTCAATGGCCGCGGTCAAAGCCTCCGGGTGCCCGGCCCCGACGAATCCCCCGCTGGCCACGGTTGCGCCATCGGGAATGCTGGCTACAGCTTCGTCGACGGAAACAACCTTGCTGGTCATAGTGACCCCCTGAAACTATTGCTCGGTGCCTCACATATACAGCCCACCGTTGACTGACAGCACCTGGCCGGTGATATAGGACGCCTCCGCCGAGGCAAGAAAAACTGCTGCGTTAGCAACATCCTCCGGCTGCCCCAAATATCCCATCGGGATTGTCGGCACAATTTGGGCCATGATGTCTGGCAGAATGGCTTGCGTCATCTCCGTAGCAATGAACCCCGGAGCGATGACGTTGACGGTAATCCCACGCCGCGCCACCTCGCGGGCGAGGGATTTAGTAAACCCTATCAGTCCGGCCTTGCTTGCCGCATAGTTGGTCTGGCCAATGTTGCCCATCTGGGCGATGACCGAAGAGATTGAGATAATGCGGCCGTATTGCCGCTCGCGCATGTGCTCAATGACGGCGCGGGCACAGTGAAACGCTCCCGTGAGGTTTACGGCAATGACGCTATCCCAATCCTCCTTGGCCAGTTTCTTCAGGGTGCGGTCCCGGGTGATGCCCGCGTTGTTAACCAGTATGTCCAATTTGCCAAAGGTCTTGATGACGTTGGCCACCATCGCCTCCACAGCGAGCGGGTCAGTAACATCAGCTTCCACGCACAGCGCCTGGCGGCCCAGCCCGCCTATTTCCTCGGCGGTCTGCGCAGCCTCGGCGGCATTATCCCGCCCCGCTTCGGTCACGTAATTCACGGCAATGTCACAACCCTCCGCGGCAAAGCGCAGGGCTATGGCCTTGCCTATACCGCGCGACGCGCCCGTGATCAGGGCCGATTTGCCCTCCAAAGCCAAGCTGCTCATTGTTATCTCCCGATCGTAGCTAAATTAGTCGGCCTCGTCAGGCGAGCTTATTCCGCGTATTTGTAAAACCCCTCGCCACTCTTTCGGCCCAGTTTCCCATTTTCAACCAGCTTAACGAACTCGGTGGGTACCTCGAATCGTGTGTGGCCAGTTTGCTCGTATAACGAGCGTAACAGAGCTATCATCACATCCAAACCGACTAGGTCCGCAGTCCGCAGTGGGCCCATCTTGTGCCCCAGCCCCAGCTCAATAGTGCTGTCAATTACCTCAGGCTCCACCCCCCGAGCCCATATTTCAAGAGCCGCTGCCACCAGCGCCCCAAAGAGGCGATTCAGCACAAAACCGGGGATGTCAGGCGCGATGATGGGAATCTTGCCCATCCGCTCACACAGCGCCACTGCAGCTTCCGTCACCGTGGGCAGAGTCTTCTCTCCGGGAACGACCTCCACCAGCTTCATCGCTGGCGCCGGGTTGGAGAAGTGCATTCCTATGAAGTATTCTGGCCGACCGAAGAACTCTGCCAGATCCCTGATTAGCAGCGACGAGGTGTTAGAAGCGACCGGTATACGCTGGCCGACGTGCGCCGCCACCTGGCTGAGAACTTCCTGCTTCACCTGGAGGTCCTCAAAGACCGCCTCGATCACCCAGTCCGCCTCCGCCAAGGATGCATAGCTCATTCCCCAGGTGATAAGCCTGCGGATGTCCTCGGCTTCTTCGGCGGTGATCTTTCCGCGCTCAATGCCGGTATGCAGGGAATCCTCCAACTGGCCTTGGCTGCGGGAAACTGCTTCTTCGGAGGTGTCTAATAGGTGAACGTGGATGCCGGCTTGTGCCGCGACCTGGGCAATACCGGTGCCCATAGTACCGGCGCCTATCACGCACATTGTGTTGACCTGCATCTTCATCCCTCCCGTTCTATGGCCATAGCCATGCCCATCCCGCCAGCCGCACACAGCGTCGCCAGCCCGAGCCTCACGTCACGCTTCTCCATCTCATAGAGCAGTGTTGTGATAATACGAGCCCCCGTCGCACCAATCGGGTGCCCCAGCGCTATCCCACTTCCATTGACATTGACCTTTTCTTCATCAAGCCCCAATTCCCGGATGCTGGCGATAGTCTGCACGGCAAAGGCCTCGTTCAATTCAATCAGGTCAAACTCCTCAATGCCTATGTTCATCCGCGCACAGAGCTTGCGGACTGCATACACGGGGCCCATATCCATAATTTCGGGTTCAGTAGCGGCCGTAGCAGAAGCAACAATAGCAGCTCGAGGCTGCCAGCCCAGTTGCTGGGCCCGTTGCTCCTCGACGATGAGAGCTGCTGCGGCCCCGTCGTTAATGCCAGAAGCATTTCCGGCCGTCACTGAGCCATCCTCCTTGAAAGCCGGTTTCAGCGCAGCCAGAGCCTCCAGGGACGTTTCCCGAGGATGTTCATCCCGAGCAACAGGTTCGTCTTTCTCTCGGGGAATTGGAACTATTTCATCGGCAAACCGGCCACTTTCAATAGCCGCCCGCGCTCGCTGATGGCTGCGCAGTGCCCAGGCATCCATCTCCTCCCGGGTGATGCCAGTACGCGCTGTTATCGCCTCAGCGATCATCCCCATACCCAGCCCACTGAGCGGACAGCGCAACCCATCGTCCATCACGCTGTCTGTCAGCGTCACGCTGCCCAGTTTATGTCCCCAACGGATCTCCTTTAGGCAAAAGGGTACGTTGCTCATACTTTCAGTGCCGCCAGCGATGTAGATACTGCCCTCAGCAAGCATAATTCCCTGCCGGGCCATGTCAATTGCTCTCATTCCGGAGGCGCATACCATGTTGATTGTCGCTCCACAGACAGTCACCGGCAGGCCCGCCCGCACAGCGGCCTGGCGGGCCACGTTAACCGGCGATCCACCCTGAATCACATGGCCAAAGATGACCTCATCTACCTCACCGCGTGGCACATCATTGCGCTCAATCAGAGCCCTGACCACATGAGTCGCTAGGTCGCCAGCCGAGAACTCCAATAGACTTCCTCCAAACCGTCCTATCGGCGTCCTTATCGCGTCTACGATGACTGCCTTAGGCATCGCTCTTCTCCTATTGAAGCCTGTCCTTCGTCCTATTGGGGTTTGGTTGCTGCAACATTCCTCGCGCCTGGTATGGATTCCTTCCCTCTTTGCCTATCTGCAGGAGTGGACCACAATCTGTAGGGGATTGCGCGGTATCTGATACCGGGTTCGATTCACCCGGCAATCCAACCGTCTTAGCACTTCCTTTTCTAAGGGAGGGAACCGTTGTCGCGGGGAGGAATAAATAACACGAAGGTATAACTGTCAAATGCAGCGAACGGCCAGGAGAATAGCCAGAAAAACTCCCATGATGCAATATTGGAGGGTTTGAACTGCCAATGGAATCCACAAACAGTGCCGCAACAGACGCGACGGCTAGCCCGCCGGCTCAAGCTGGTTCCCGTACCGTGCTGATGATACTACTATTTGGCCTCGCCTTCGTCCACGGTCTGGCATTGAACCTTATGGGTGTGCTTTTCCCCACTATTGGCGAGACTTTCGGCATAGCTAAGGCTCAGCAGGGCTTGCTCCAAAGCTTCTTCACGGTTGGCATGATGATAGCGCTGATAATCGCCGGCTATCTTACCAATTACCTGGGCGCCAAGCGGGTAGCAGGGTTGGTACTGGCAATTGCTGGTACTGGGGCTGTTTTGTTCGGCATTGCCCCTGTTTACATTGTGGTCCTGATTGGTGCTTTCTTGATAGGATTGGGTATCTCCCCCCTCATCGCTGTCTACGCCGCAATCATCGCGGCCCGGTTTGCTGATATCCGCCAGCGTATGTATATGTGGACCTTTGCGGTCCTGGCGGGAAGCGCCACCATCAGCACTGCCTTGATTGGCGGTTTGATTGATATGATAAGCTATAAGGTAGTCTTTGTCGCTTTTGGTGTCTTCATCTGGGCATGGACAGCCTTACTCTTCGCGACGACAGCCAGGTCTTTGAGTGCGGATGTGGGCAAAGTCCATCTGGAGGAGGATGCAAGCGAAGTCCTTAGCATTCGTCAAAAAATCCGCTCCTTTTGGGATTTTCTGGCATCGGGCATCCTTACTCGCGCCTCCTTGTATATACTTGGTTCCATAGTAATCCTGGATATGTTGGCGTCAGGGAACCTGTTAGCGTGGATGCCCAGCTTTTTTGAGGAAAGCTACGGCCTGGCCAACATTGGTATGGTGTTGTCGGCCAGTTCAGTAGGGGTCCTGGGGGGCCGAATGGTAATGGGGGCTATCCCTCCGGGGGCTATCAGCGACCGTACTTTGTTGGCGATATGCTACACTGGAGCTATGGTAGTTTTCGCTTTGATTCTTGTGTTGCACCCTTCCTGCACCATAGCCTTGATACTGGTGGCGATCAACGGAGCCTTCGTTTCTGCACAGGCACCCACCACCTATTCGATAGCTATAGCTCGGTTTGGTGACCGTGCACCGGCGGCTATCCCCCTGATAGATGCCATCGGCAATCTTGGTATACTTATCGGAGCGCCCCTACTGGGCTTCATCGCGGACCTGACCGGAGAACTTCAGGCGGCGATGTGGCTCATCCCCATAGCGGGCATGACCTTAGTGCTGGTACTCGTAGTATGGCAACTATACGACCGCGTGCGGGGGATAGTCACCACGGAAGGCATTAGGTCAGAAGAAGGGCCTTTTGGGTAGAAGGCGTGACCACTTCTCGCACAAGCAGACGACAACAACCCGGTCCCCCTCCGCCAAGTGGCTTTAGAATACTGTCTGTCAGGAGGCATATTGAGATGCTATTGCCCGCAAGTACAGTGCTTTTTGCGATCCTTGCCTCCAGCTTGATACTGCCGCCAGCCTGTGGTGAGGCGCCAATAAATGAACGCTTGACGCTATCCCAGAATGGCGCTACCAGGTATCGCGTCGTTATTGCAACCAACGCTGATGCACCGACTAAGGCAGCAGCCGATGAATTAGTTAATCACCTGGAGCAAATCACCGGCGCGGACTTTCGGCTGGTGACAGACGATAGGCGGCCAGTGCGCTACGAGATTGTTGTCGGCCCGTGCCAGCGGCTTGAAGAAGTCTCCCCACCCATTAATGTGAAGCAACTGCAGCCCGAGGAATACATCATCCGCACAGTTGGAACGCGTCTGATCATCGTCGGTGGGCCGCGCAACGGGACGCTCAATGGCGTTTATGTTTTCCTGGAGGATATCCTGGGCTGTCGCTGGTATACGCCGGACTGCTCTGTCATCCCCAAAGAGCCAACATTGCGGATTGCCCCGCTCAATATCCGGGAGACGCCACGGTTTGAGGCGCGGATATTAATAGAGCACCGTGCTACCAATAGTGCTGACCCGGACTGGGCCGCTCGTATGCGGCTTAATGGTTCTCTGTTAGGCGATGACCCACGCCATCAACAGGTATTGCACACGGCCGGACCGTATGGTCATTCGTTGGCAGCACTGCTACCCGCGAGCCAGTACTTTGACACCCATCCCGAATACTTTTCCGAGATCAACGGCCAGCGGATCAGAGAGCACTCGCAGGTCTGCATGACCAGCGAAGGTGCTATCCAGGCATGCGTCAAGCAAGCGAAGCAGTGGTTAGCTGAAGATCCCACTGCCCAAGTGGTTTCAGTGAGCCACAATGACTGGTACAACTATTGCCAGTGCCCAAGTTGTCGAGCGGCCTCGGAGGAATATGGCGTGACCGGTGCATGGCTGCGCTTTGTCAACGCCATAGCTGAGGAGATCGAAAAGGATTACCCGGACGTGCTCGTGGATACGTTTGCCTATGAGTGGACCGTAGAGCCACCGCGCAATGTCAAGCCGCGGCACAACGTAGTAATCCGCTATGCCCCTATCTACGGCTGCAGCTATCACGCCTACGATGATCCTAACTGCGCTCTCAATGTCCAGGAGCATTCAGCCGACTATCTGAAGAGATGGTGCGAGATCAGTCCACGCGTATGGATCTGGTACTATATGCTGGATGGCGGCGTACTGCATCCTTCTCCGCTCCTGAAACCTTTGCAGCAAAACTTTGCACTTTTCGACAAACTGGGCGTGAAGGGCTTCAGTACCTTTCAGTTGCGTCCCCATGGCCCGACCTTCTTCCTGCATAACATCAAGAGCTACCTTGCCGCTAAGCTGATGTGGGACCCGTCCTACGATGTGGACAGCGGCATTGAGGAATTCTGCCGCGCCTACTATGGGCCGGCAGCCGAGGAGATGCTAAGCTATATTGAACAGACCCAGGATGAGCAGTCTTATCAGCTTGGCCCTGACGGACAATCTCTCCAGCCTCCGGAGGCCCCCGTGGCTGTGGGTGTCCCAGAGCGGATTGATCGACGCCGACTGTGGAACTTGAGGTCGGAACGAATAAGGAACGTGCCGGGCTTTCACGGGGACTTTGTTACCGCACCGGCGATCAAGCCGAAGGCGCTCAAGCAGTGGGACGCCGCCTTTGAACGTATGGAACGGCAAGTAGCAAATGACCCGACGCTGTTGGCGCGGGTCCAGGCTGAACGTGCGAGTATCCTATGGTGCTGTCTGCTATACCTTCCGCCGGATGACCCTGTACACATCAAGGCCCAGAAACTGTTCCTACCCATCGCAACAAAGGTTGGGGTAATGTGGATCCCCGACCTGCGTTCTCAAGGAAACGTCGGTAAGCTGTGGCTTAATGAGGAAAACATTAAGATGCTACGACGCGAGTTCCCCGAGTTCTGTCCCCCCGAATAGCTGCTGGGGCCCAAAGGGTGGAGCTTGTTGGGGACTACCAGTAGAATTTGGCGATAGAGACATTGTCAAGCTATCCTGGTTGTCCGTCTGCGATAATACTTCGTCATCATCCAGAGGGAGAGTATGCAGTGATGCTAAGCTCAACAGTTAAAGCGCTGTTCATTGTTTGTGCGATCTTTTTCTCCACAATTCTGCTGGCGCAGGAAGAGACGTTACTGTCGCGCAACGCTACCTACCAGATCACTGGGGAGGGATATGTCTATCCTGGGCAAGTCCAACCTGGGATTAACCGGCGCGCGAGGGACTCGGGCTGGATGGCTACACCTCTGGTTGAAGAGACCGACTCCGGCGACCTGCTGATTGATGGTAATATCAGCACTGACAGCATGGTCTATACTCCCTGGTACTGGACCAGTCAAGCTAAGCGAATTATTGTCACGATGACTCTCCCAGGGCTGTCTAAGGTTAATCGCGTGACGGTCTACCTGCCATCCGACCCGGAATACCAACCGAGACTCGGCCCGGAAACTGTTTCCCTGAGTGTACGGGCAGCGGAGGGCGAGTGGCAGCAGGTTCAGCAGCCTGCGGCCGACTCGCCGGACAGGACGGCAACAGCGTGGACATTCCGCCTGCCCGGAGTTGACGTTGAGCAACTCAAAATCACGGTCTCCGAGGACAAGAAGGCGCATATCGGACTTACCGAGATAGCAGTCTATGGCGAGGGGCCGACGGAGAACGCCACGTGCGGTCTCATTCGCAGTACGCCCCACATTGAGACGATAAGCGAGCCCCAGCCGAGTATGCCGCCTGGCAGTGTCCTGTTGACTAAGCCAGGTAAGACGAAAGTTGCCCTCTCCGGCACGCCACTGACCAGCGG
>JALGTJ010000113.1 GCA_029821415.1 Candidatus Zipacnadia bacterium | reverse complement strand
TAATAGCCGCCTCTGCGTATTCCTTCTCGGCATCGCCTACAAATCCCCCATAGCGCAGAGCGGGCTGATTCCTGAGTGCATCCAACATCTGGGCAATGCCCTGGCGAGCCTCCTTAAGAAGCTGCTCGGCCTGCTGAGGCTCGTTCCTGTGGATGCTCTTGATGCAACTGGACGCCAGCCGCACCACTTCCCGAGAAAGATTGTACGCTCTTTCACGAGCCTTGTCCTGCTCGCCGAAGTGGGCGCGGATGCGATCGCATATCTCAGTTAAGCCACGTAGAATGTTATCTCACCTCAAACAAGTTGGCCTTCAGCCAGTTGTGCGCCTCGCTGCAGCGCAGCGACATTTGTGGGAATGTAGTCGTAATGACGTTCGGGCAACACTCGGTACAGAGCCTCCTCAACAGCTTGGGCCTCCACCACCCCACTGGCTCGCACATACGCGCCCAGTAGCACCATATTCGTGGCCCGCTCGCTGCCCAACTCCATTGCAGCATTGGTGGCAGGTATCACGACTATATCAATGTCATTGCGACTCACCTCACCGCCAGTAAGTGAGGAGTTGATAACCGCCAGCCCTCCGGGCCGAACCCTATGCAGATGGTTGTCAACAGCAATCCCGTCCATAAGTATCACGCTGCCAGGCTGGCCCACCACCGGGCTGCCCACCTCACCGTCGGCAATCACCAGAGTGCAGGTGGCCCGGCCGCCACGCACCTCCGGGCTGTACAGAGGAAACCAGGATAGCTCCAGACCTGCTTCAAGCGCTGCCTGGGCCAGGAGCTGACCCGCCAACAATACGCCCTGTCCACCCATTCCTGCCATAAATACTTCTTGTCGCATCAAAATCGCCTTCTCTGGCTCGGTATGACAGGCGTCTCGCCTGTCATTTGGTCAATTGCAGTTCCGGAACAGGCCAGAGGCCTGTTCTACCGACAACTGGGGATTCTTCCCCGCCTATTCGCCTGCTTCCAATTTGTCTACGAAGACCTTCAGCGGATACTGCTGAACCATAACATCCTCAATCCACTGCAGAGCTTCCAGCGGCTTCATATGCCACCAGGTCGGACAACTACTAATCAGCTCGACCAACGAGAAGCCCAAGCCTGCCATCTGTACCTGGAAGGCCTTCTTCAGGCTCCTTTTGGCCTGGCGAACCCGTTTAGGACTGGTCATCGTCTCCCGCGCCAAGTAAGCCACACCGGGAATCTGGGCGAGCAGCTCACAGATGTTGAGCGGATAGCCGCCCTGCTCAACGCTGCGGCCCAGGGGGGTAGTAGTGGTTTTCTGACCCATCAACGTGGTCGGGGCCATCTGCCCCTGCGTCATCCCAAAGACAGCATTGTTTATGAAAACTACCGTGAAGTTCTCGGCACGCGCAGCAGCGTGCAGAACCTCAGCAAGCCCGATGGCCGCCAGGTCGCCGTCGCCCTGATAGGTAAAGACTATCGTATCCGGCTGGCAGCGTTTGATACCAGTGGCCACTGCCGGACCTCGCCCGTGTGACGCCTGCACAGCATCGGTGTCAAAATACTCATACGCATAGACCGAGCAGCCTACCGTGGCAATGGCCACCGTTCGCTCCTTAATACCCAGCTCGTCAAGCACCTCCGCCACCAGCCGATGGGCAATGCCGTGAGTACAACCCGGGCAGTAGCGCATCTGAATATCAGTCAGGCTATCCGGCCGGGTGTAGACTGGCTTGCTTGTTTCTATTATAGCCAAGGTATTCATCTCCCGTAAAGGACTTTGCCAGCACCTTTACGCTCAAGCGATTTCGATAATCCGCGCGGCAACCTCCTCGGGGGTTACCAGCACCCCGCCGGTGTGACCCAAGAACTCCACCGGACAGGCACCCTCCACAGCTAAACGAACGTCTTCAATAAACTGGCCCAGGGACAGCTCCACCACTAACACCTTGTTCACGCGTTGGGCCCAGTCGGCAATAACCTGCACGGGGAACGGAAAGAGACTAATGGGCCGGATTAGCCGACAGGCCACACCTGCCTCGGCAGCATGCTCAATAGCGGTCTGGCAAATCCGCGCTGAGATTCCATAGGCACAAACCAGTATTTCCGGGTCGTCGGCGCCATGCTCGGTCCAGCGCAATTCGTTTTGCCGCGCTTGTTCATAGCGCTGGGCGACACGCAAGTTGACCTCTTCCATCACCGGTGGGGCAGTCCACAGCGAGTTGATGATATTGCGCTGGCGGCCTTTTCGGGCTCCACCCACCGCCCACGGAGGCTTCTCTTGCGGAGGATCAAGCCGCTCACGCAGCGTGCACGGCTCGCGCATACTGGCCAGAACGGCATCAGCCAGAATCATTACCGGATTGCGGTACTTCTGTGCAATCGGAAATGCTTCACCAGTCAGATCATAGAGCTCCTGAACGCTGGCAGGAGCGAAGGTTAGACACCGCCCGTCGCCGTGGCCGGCTCCGCGAGTAGCCAGCCAATAGTCGGACTGGGCTGGTGCAATGTTGCCCAGTCCCGGCCCACCTCGCACCATATCCACCAGTACACAAGGCAGCTCCGCGCCGATCATATAGGAGAGACCCTCTTGCATCAGGGAAATACCTGGCGACGAGGAGGTAGTCATCGCCCAAGCGCCAGTGGCCGCTGCACCATAAAGCATATTTATGGCGGCAACTTCACTCTCGGCCTGGACGTAGACCCCGCCGATCCTGGGCAAGTGCTCCGACATATACTCCGGAATCTTGTTCTGCGGAGTAATCGGATAGCCGAAGAAATAGCGGCAGCCACCAGCAATTGCGCCCTCGGCGGCCGCTTCGTTGCCTGTAATAAGCTGCCGCTCAGGCATTGGTTGCCACCTTCTCCTTCAGCCGGTAGATCTCAATACAGACATCGGGGCACATCAGCACACACGCCTGGCAGCCGATGCAATCTTGCTCACTGATTACTACAGCCGGATGGTACCCCGCCCGGTTCATATCAGAACTCAGCTCAATAATACTCTGAGGACAAAACTCCACGCACAACCCGCAGCTTTTACAGCACTGTTCATCAATAACTACGCGAAACATAGTATCTCCTTAATCTAACAGCTCAGACGTCTAGGTAGCGATGCTGGGAGCGAATCTTCTCACGCTGCTCGGACGCCTCGGCAAGCAACTCCTCGGCATGTTGGTGAGCCAGTTGGTGATCCTCAGTGGCACCCAGCATCCGCGTTAGGTCGTCAATACGCTCCTGCTGCGACAGCGTAGTGGCCCGCGTTACTGTGCGTCCGTCCACAGTCTGCTTCTCGACATATATCTGTTGGTCGGCCATACGAGCAATCTGCGGCAGGTGCGTCACACATAGCACTTGCGCGCCCTGGGAGGCTACCACGAGCCGCTCGGCGACAGCATGGGCGCTGAGCCCGCCGATGCCGACATCAATCTCATCAAAGACCAGCGTCGGTATCTCCACGCCCTGTGTGGATATCGACTTGAGCGCCAGCATCAGCCGTGATAGCTCACCACCAGAGGCAACCTGGCTGAGCGGGCGCAGCGGCTCACCCGGATTAGTGCTGAGCAAGAACCGCACCTCATCAATACCCGTCTCAGTGCACTGATAGCGCCCACCGTCTGGTCCAAGCACACCTTCAGAATCTGGCTGATACCGAAGCTCAACCTGGAAATCGGCCTCGGCCATTCCCAGTCTACGCACCTCCTGGGTTACCTGACGCGCCAGGCACTGGGCCAGCTCATGGCGGGCCTGAGAAAGCTGGACAGAGCGCTCGCTGACCTGCTTATGCCGCGTCTCTACTTCTGCCAGCAGTTCATCTTCGCGCTGTCCCGCATTCTCCAATTCCTCGAGTTCGTGCCGCGCCTGCTGGCCATAACTAATAACCTGGTCAATGCTGTCGCCGTACTTGCGCTTCAGCATTCGTATCTCGTTAAGACGCGCCTCTATCTGATCCAAACGCTCCGGATTAACCTCAAGATTTTCGTGATAACTGTGCAGGTCAAAGAGTGCTTCCTGCAGGCTTATTGCTGCTTCCTCCAGCCGCTTGGCAAGGGGGGCAAGCTGTGCATCGAGCTGGCTGGCCTGCTGGAGCTGCTGAGCCGCTGTGGCAACGCCTTCCTGTGCTCCACCTTCACCCTGCACACCCTCCAACGCCTGCAAGCCCGCCTGAAGTGCCTCCTGGAGGCGCTCACTGTAGGTAAGCCGATTGCGCTCAGCCTCAAGCTGGGCCTCTTCTTCAGGGCACAAGTTGGCCTGTTCGATCTCTTCGACTTGGAACTGCAATATATCCAGGCGCTGGGCTCGTTCTCGCTCGGTGCTGCGTAGCTCTTCCAACTGTTGCTGTGCAGCCCGGTAACTGCGATAACAGTCGCCGAAATCGGCCACTGCCGCCAGATGCTGTTGGCCACCAAAGCCATCCAGAAATCGCCGGTGGCTGCGTTCATAAATAAGTGTCTGATGCTGATGCTGGCCGTGAATATCCACCAGTTGCTGACCGACTTGCTTTAGCAGCTTCAGCGTGACAGGATGGCCGTTGATCCAGTAGCGGCTGCGATCAGCCCTGATCTGCCGTCGCAGAATGATGACATCGTC
>JALGTJ010000112.1 GCA_029821415.1 Candidatus Zipacnadia bacterium | reverse complement strand
ACGTTACCTGCCCTAAGAGAGGGCCAAGAGCTATCCTTGCTGGAACTGACGCCCACGCAGCATTTCACCCAGCCCCCGCCCCGCTACACCGAGGGTAGCCTGGTGGCCGCACTGGAGGAAAGCGGCATTGGCCGGCCCAGCACCTATGCGCCAATTATTGAGACGCTGCGCCGGCGCCGCTATGTCCGCATGCAAAAACGGATGTTTGTGCCCACTCGCCTGGGCATGACCGTGACTGACTGGCTGGTGGAGCGCTTTCCGGGCATTATGGATGTGGAGTTCACAGCACATGTCGAGGAGGAGCTTGACAAGGTGGAACAGGCTCAGCAGAACCGCGTGGCGCTACTCCGCGAGTTCTATCAGGGATTTGCAGAGCAACTCCAACGGGTTCAGGATGCCCCCAACAGACTCCTGGAAGGCCGCAGATGCCCCAAGTGCGGCGGACAGCTCTACGAGCGATACTCTGTTCGCGGCAAGTTCGCTGGCTGCGAGAACTACTTTAACCCCGCAATAAGGTGTAACTACACTGAGGACCTGCTGGAGGATGTATTGCCGAGCAGCGAGGCTGAGGAGATCGGCGAGAAATGCCCCGAGTGTGGTAAGCCACTTGTCAAGCGCACTACCCAATGGGGTAGCCAATTCATCGGCTGCAGCAACTACCCCAAGTGCAAGTACACCCGCGACATCGGGTCCGACAGCAAACGTAAGCCAAAAAGACAAGCGATTGAGACGAATATACCTTGCGAAAAAGAAGGTTGCGACGGCCATCTGGTGCTGCGCCACGGCAAGCGCGGGCCGTTCCTGGGTTGTTCTAACTTCCCTCGATGCCGGTTTACCCGCAACGCCACTGATGATGAGCTGGCGCGGTTTCAAACCGAGGCTATCAAATCCATCCAAGAGAGCGAGTAACCCCGTTGACCACCCCGCATCCCGCCCTTGATCGGAGCTTGGCCCGTCCGGCGTTGACGCTGCTGGCTGGCATATTCATTGTTAGCCTCAGCGTGCTCGTTTTCGAGATTGCCCTGACTCGGATCTTCTCCGTGCTGCTGCGCTTCCATTTCGTCTTCTTGGCTGTCTCGCTGGCCACCTGCGGGCTGGGCGTCGGCGGGCTGGTTGATTTCTTGATCCGGCACCGCTGGCCCCATACTACTGACTCAAGTAGTTTCTTGGCTGGCTGCGCACTACTCTTTGGTCTGCTGACCCCAACCGGCATCATCTTGCTGCTGGCTACTCCGGTGGCGGCCTATCTGACCTCGGTATGGGCTATCACCGCCGCGTGTCTACCCGCGTTTGTCGCTGCTGGTATCTTCCTGAGCCATGCTTTTGCCCGCTATGCTAGTCTCAGCGGGCATCTGTATTTCGCCGACTTGCTCGGTGCTGCACTGGGTAGCTGCCTGGTCATCGTCATTCTTCAGCTTGTCGGTGGCTTCAATACTCCGTTCATCTGTGGCACAGGCGGCGTGCTCGCCGCGCTGCTGGTTGCAGCAAACGAACGCAAGATGACCATGGTGCTTGCCAGCTCGCTGGCTGCAGTAGTTGTGACCGGGGGGCTGTTAGCCAACCAGCGGATGAGATTCGTAGATCTACCCAAGGTACCACTGGCTGCAGGCGCTGCCACCAAGCCGCTTCACCACGAACTGACTGACCCGAGAATCAATTCCCGAATTATCTACACCGAATGGAACGCCTTTGCTCGAACTGACGTAGTTGCAACTCCCCGTCCGGATAAGCATTTTGCACCATCCGACGACTTGTACATCTATACCGACGGTGACGTGCCCACCAACATGCTGG
Organism: Candidatus Zipacnadia bacterium; assembly: GCA_029821415.1. GTDB lineage: Bacteria > Armatimonadota > Zipacnadia > Zipacnadales > Zipacnadaceae > JALGTD01. The sequence goes on along the minus strand of JALGTJ010000112.1, from coordinate 2,773 downwards.
CCTTCAACGGAGACCTCGCGGCCATTCGCGACCGATACGAGGATTTCATCGGATTCTTGCCTTTCCGATACCTTCGCCCCGATAAGGTCTTACTAATCGGCCCAGGGGGCGGGCTGGACATTCTAATGGCCCTGGCCATTGGTACCAAGCAAATTGATGGGGCCGAGCTGAATCCAGCAATACCCAGGATCGTGCGTAAGTTCCGAGACTTCTGTGGACCGATCTACGACTATCAGAATGTGAATATCAAAGTGGCCGAGGGGCGAAGTTACGTCAGCAGAAGTTCCCAACGCTACGACCTGATATATATGGCCCTGACCAAGACGGCAACTACTGCCAGCAGCTCCCTGGCGCTGTCGGAGAGTTACGCCCATACTGTGGAGGCTTTTGAGCAGTACTACCAGCACCTCAGTGACCGAGGGCAGCTCGCCTTTGTCTGTCAGCACCCGCTGATTCTGCTGCGGGCATTGCTCACCGCCCGCCAGGCAGTAATGCAACAGACCGGCACTACTGCAACAGAGGCAATGAAGCATCTGGCCCTCGTTAGCGTACCGGAGCGGCAATACGACCTCGGCCCCTACCGCCATATGCTGATTATGTCCCGCCGCCCCCTAAGGCCCGCGCAAGCCGAGAAAATGGGCAAACAGGCGGTGGCTATGGGCTTGGTTCCCGGATACTTCCCCGATGTTTTCGACCCGGTGCCCTTCAGTTGGTTGACCAAGCGGAACTTAACTGCCGAGCAATTCGTCATACGATATAATAAATGGAGCCACCAGCCAGCCACCGAACGCTGGGATTTTCTGCCCTGCACTGATGATCATCCCTTTTTTGTGGATTTCACTTTCGGTATTCCTGTGCAATTTCGTCGCTTCTTATGGGCCCTGGTAGGGGCGACGCTATTGCTATCGGCTGCGGCCTGGCTATGGCTCAGCAAGCAAAGCCCTGCTGCGCTTCGGCAGTACCACTTCTGGCCAGCCGTTGTCTACTTCGCTTTGCTGGGAGTCGGCTTTATGCTGCTGGAGATAGCCCTTATCCAGAAGTTGGTGCTGCTGCTGGGTTACCCGGTACTGACGCTGTCGGTAATCCTATTTTCGCTGCTCCTGGGTGGTGGACTGGGTAGCCTCACCAGTCAGAGCTGCTCCGAGCGCACCGTTCTGAGATGGGCAGCCGTGGCAGCGCTGGGCGTAGCAGTAATCACTGTGGCCCTATACTTGCTGTTACCAGCTATGGTACAGCATTGGCTGCCCCTTAGCATCCACCTGCGCTCGGCTCTGGTGATGGCTCTGCTGCTGCCGACAGGGTTTGCCCTGGGCATTCCCTTTCCCAGCGGGATACGAATGGTGGGGGCAGCCAGCCGTGATTTAGTGCCGTGGATGTGGGGGATCAATGGGCTGACCTCGGTAATAGGCTCAGTCGCTGCGATGATTCTGGCTAAGTTCATCGGGTTTGGTTCGGTGATGTTGCTCGGCGCCGCTTGCTATGGTATTGTCACAGCGATGCTTGCCGCAGGTCTGCTCAACAAGGCGCCGACAAAGGTAAGTTAATCGGGTATCACAAAACCATCTCGTGCAATAAAATCACAGTAGTATCGCATCAGGTGCAAATCTAATGGTAGAGACAGGCAGCAAAGCAATTGAGTTACAAAACAGACGAGTCCGAGAGCAACTGCAACAGGCTATGGCCAAAATGGATGAGTGGACTACTCAGCAGCTTCACGAGCTGCATATGACCGAGCCTGGGCGCCGCGCAGCCCACCGCGCCTTCCGGCATATCGTATGGATGCGCAAGTATCTGATACTGCCGCGTCACACCCCAATTGAACAACGCTTCCTGCATATGATGTTGAAGTTAGCCATAGCCACCGACCCTGGTCTCCAGTCCCGAGCCGTGGAGCTATCCAAGTACTTAAGTCGAGCCTATCCCTACGAATGGATAGTCAGCCCGATAACTCACATTGCCCGAGCCATTGGCCGCGATGTTATTCTACGGGAGGCTGATTCCACTTTCGGCGAGGTGCATCTTGCCGCGCAACTGGCCTTTGTGCTCTTCCACCACAAGCAACTCGGAATTAAGAACGTCTCGAGCTACGCCGAGCTGTATAACCGCACTGTAAGCTTGGACAAGGAGAACTACTTCTACCCTACCGACCATAACTGGCGGCTTGACCTGGGATTGCAGCGGCATACCGCGCTCCGTCACCAGGCACACCGTAGGTAGGAACGTCCGGGGCCATAAAAGCCCGCCAGCCACTGAATCAGCAGATAATAGGAGGAACGATAGGACAGATGCTGTTGTTCTCCATTTCAGGTTGGCCGGCGTCACGTACAACTTTGCTTCTGGCCCTGGCAGCGCTCAGTGCTGCCACTTTTTTCTCTGCGTCAGCCGCCTCCGGCATTGTTTCCCAACCATTAACAGACCACTGGAGACAGCCTGCCCGCAACCTCGTTCAGTTGGACATGCTATTCCCCCAGTATGAATTCGGCCTGGGGGCGGAGCTATTCGATCAGAGCGCGACCTGGCCCTCTATTCGGCTCATTTCCCCCGCCGTTGACGAAGAATGGCGCGAAGAGAGCCTCGTCACCATCAAATATCAGTCCACCGGCCCCATTTCGCAGGTGCGTCTCTACTACTACGGGGGCAATTGCCCACTGGGCGGGCGAGCGCGGGGCAGCTTCGGGCAGGTCATCGCCGATATGATACCCAATACCGGCGTCCTCCAGTGGAAGGTGCCTTGGATTGACGCTACTGCCTTCCGCCTGCGCATTGCCGGCTA
>JALGTJ010000111.1 GCA_029821415.1 Candidatus Zipacnadia bacterium | reverse complement strand
ACACATTGCTGACTGATACTTTCTCGCTTTTCGTCTGGAGGTGCTCAGCCAAGCACTGCCAGAAATGACCCGGAGTGTGCAGGATGTGGACTGAAAGCATCTGGTGTTATTCTCGTTTCTTTGGACCCGGCCGACTACTTGCGATAAGCCTTGAGAAAATCATCACAGTAAACACTGCGATTAAGCAGCACTTCAGCCGTGATGGCTGCATCCATCAGTTTGGTGTCCAACGGATCCATAATCGCGGCATCCAGCCCATTGGCCAGAGCCATCACCAGATAGATGCGGTTAATCAGCTCCCGATGCAGGGCGCCCTGCGAGACATTACTTAGGCCAATTACCGTCTGAGGCGGCGGATCAGAGAGCGCTTTGCACATCCGCAGCGTATTGAGTACCTCCTGCGGAACCTGTTGCAGAGCATTTACCGGCAAAATCACCGCGTCAATATAGAGGTCGGTCGTGGCTATGCCCTGCTCCATACACGCCTGGACGATCCTCATAGCGACCTCCATGCGGCCGTTGGCGTCGCGGGGTACTCCTTCAGCGTCAATGGTCAGGCCAATCACCGGGCAGCCGTATTCGGCAGCCAGCGGCAGAACCTTCTCCATTCGCTCCTCTTCGCCGGTTGTTGAGTTGATAATGGCGTTACCCTCAGCGGCCTCCAGGCCGACCCGCATCACCTCGGCATTGGGACTATCTATGCACAGGGGCACATCAACGACTTCTTTGGTAGTCTCCACCAGCCACCGCATAGCACCGAGCTTGTCGGAGGAGGCCGGGCCGACGTTGATGTCCAGGGCATTGGCGCCGGCGGCCACCTGCTCGCGAGCCAGTTGCTGAATCGGTGCCGGATCCTGGGCCTGGATAGCCTTCTTTACGTCAGTGAACATTCCATTGATGCGCTCGCCGATAACGAACATTGAATACCCTCCTTCATCTCAGATCAGCCTGCGGACAACAGCCGATTAGACTGGCTGGCCGGACATCATCTCATCAATGTGGTCACGAACGCGGGCTACTGCTTCGGGATGCCACATGACCAGGATATCGGTGCCTGCATGCAGAAACAGTGTTGCGGTGGCGGCTTCCCAGATTATGCCGCGCTTATCCAGCGGGCCCCATTCGGGCGCTTCTGCTTCAGGCTGCCAGGCTTCCTTCACCCGCCAGGCTTCCGAGCCAACGATTGATAGCATTGGCATCTGGAGCATCTTGTCGCCATCCAGTGCTGCCAGACGGGTGCGCTCAAGGATCGAATAGGCATATTCCACACCGTAGCCCAGGCCGCCAGTGACCTGGTACATAATGATGTCGCCCAGATCCATCCCCATGTCAGTAACCAGGATGTTGACCTGCTTTTGGATATTGATATCCAAAGGTGACTCGTTAATAATCATGTGGCCATCAGCCAATGCCGAGGCACAGATAGTCTTGTAGTTGTCTTCGGTAGCCGAGCCCAGGACGCAGCGTTCGCCGGCTCCTGCCTGGCTGCAAAACGGCATAATGTCGTTATCCTTCTCATCGTTGCCGCAGCCCCAGATAATTAGGGGAACGCCCACTGCCTTCAGCACCGACTGGATAGTCTCGGCACATTGGTCCGCGGAAGCATCGCTACCCTCAGGATTAGCGCTAACCAGTCGTAGGCATATCAGATCCGCGCCGAATTCCTCCACCGCCTTCTGGGCCCAGGCGGCGGGATCACCCCAGACATCCTCGTAGTGCTGGGCGAGCGGCTCCGGCCAGCCGCTGGGCTGTTCGTCGAGCACCTCCATCGCAATGGCGGGACGGTTGGGCGTTTCGCCCTCAAAATGCAGGAAGGGAAGAGTTTGCTCTCCGCCGATGGTAACCGTAGAGGTGCGCGTGCCGCCTTCTTCTTTGGTGGCGCCAATTGTCGCCGTCTGCACCTCGGCGGTCCAGCGCTGTTTCGGAATTGTCAGAGGCATTGGTCTATGCTCCTTTTCTTACATATCTACTGAGGGAAAGCGCGACAGGTCGGTATGAGGGATGAAGTTGCTGGCTATGAATTCGTCCATAAAGTCGGTATCGCTGCTTAGGTCCAGGTAAGTCATTGCGCTGACTGTTTTCTGGGCTTGTTCGCGAGCCTGGCGCGACATTAGCGTCAGGTAGGCTCCTGCCAGCGCGCTATTACCCACGACATTAAGGCGTTCGCGAGGAATGTCGGGCAGCAGCCCGATAGCCACGGCCTTGTCCACATCTAACCCTGCCCCAAACGCCCCGGCCAGGTACATTTGCTCGACGTCCGTCGTCGCCAAATCCAGTTTATTCAGCAATACGCTGATCCCTGCCAGCACTGCTGCCTTCGAACGCAGCAAGTTTTCAATGTCATGTTGATAGATGATAATCGGCTCATCTCTGGCTGTCTCGTCGGGCCAGAACAGGGTAAAGCCCAACTCGCCATTTCTCTTACAAATCCGTTCAGATGGAAAGTCGGAATTGATATTGCCTGTGCGATCAATGACATCAGTCTCAGCCAGCGAAGCAATCATCTCGACCAGACCGCTGCCGCAAATGCCTCGGGGAGACTGCCCGGCAACAGATTCGTATTCCACAGCGTCTTTGTTCCGGTCGTAGCGAAATCTGGTTACCGCTCCGGCGGTAGCCGGCATCGCTGCCTCCACACCGACTCCCTCAAAGGCTGGTCCTGCGGAACACGATGCACACATCAGCCAATCCTTATTGCCGGCCACAATCTCGCCGTTCGTTCCCACATCTACCAGCAAGGCCAACTCCTCGGCCTCGTGCATACCAGTGGCTACCACACCCGCGGTAATGTCCCCCCCGACGAAGCCGCTCACTGCCGGATGGCATACGCAGACTGCGCCCTGGGGATAAATATTCAGCCCCAGCTCTTCTGCAGTAATCACTGGCATTTTAGTAGCCGGTGGCGTATGAGGACTACGGCGAATAGGTGTAGCATCAATGCGCAGTAGGAAGTTGATCATCGTAGCGTTGCCGGCCACACTAGCTGCGATGACCTCATCAGGCGCAGTATTATGTTCGTCGTATAGATGGCCGAGGATATCATTTAGTGTATCTATGATTGCTTGGTGCATACTCTGGAGTTGCTCAGGACCTTTCTGAGTCCAGACAATGCGGCTTATGACATCCTCGCCATAGGCGATCTGCCCGTTGCGGCGGATCGCCCGGCCCACAACCTTACCATTATCAAGGTCCACCAGTTGTACTGCGACAGTGCTCGTACCTACGTCAATGGCCAGCCCCAGCGACGAGTCGGCCGCTGCAGGCGGCCGGATAGCAGATATCTTTCGGGCCAGGCCGATATCACTGACCGCTACGGCGACTTGGAAGTCGTTCTCACGCAGTGCCTGAGGCAGTTGGCGCAGAACAGGGAGGTCAATTGTGAGCGGCTCCAGCTCGGCCTCAACATTCAGCAGTTCCCGGCGCAGCCGTTCCATATCGGTGACGGTATCTTCCAGCGTCGGCTTCGGCAGATCTAAGACAAACTGCTGTGCCAGTGGGCTGAGCGGCTCAAAACGACTCAGGTCTACCAGATTGGGCTTGAGCGGCTCCATCTCGTGGACAATGAAGTCTTCCGTCCGGCTGCCAATCGGAACCTTTACGGTGATATCCTCGCTGATCACTGACTGACAGGCCAGCACTTTTATGCCCTTGCCGTCCGGGGTTAGCCATTGCTGCCAGCGAGCTTCGTCTTTAGGCTGCACGGTGCCGGAGGTCACCACCACCTGGCACTGCTGGCAGGTTCCTTGCCCGCCGCAGTAGCTGGCTATGCCCGCACCCACTCTGCCAGCGACCTCCAGGATTGTTTCCCCTGCCTCGGCAGGAGCCTCAATTCCGTAATCCTCGAAGGTGACGGTCAATGAGTCCATTAGTTAGCACTCTCTTTGAGCGGGGCAAGACAATTGGTTAGAAGCCGGCGATGCGCTGGTCATATTCTGTCTTGAAGAAAGTGGGAATACCGGCCGACTCCCGTGGGCCTACCACAATGTTCCAGCCCGATTCTTGCTCCAGGTCGCCGCTGAGCACAGCCACGCCGCCGGGTAGAACAGCTATCCGGTGCTCAACTTTCTCTTCTATGCCACATTCTTTGATGGTCTTGGCAATGATCTCGGGAGTAAAGTCCTCCGCAGCCCAGGCGGTCAGCACCGAAGTGCCGTCAGTGTCCACGACTACCACCCAGGCGTCTATGTTCCCGGCGCTGGTGTCAGCTTCTACTGTGTAATATGTTAGCGAGAAGTTAGTAGTAATGAGCACCGGCGAAGTCTCGTCGGGTTCACCGATTTCGTAAACACCGCTTTCCACCTGAATAGGCTTCTGCGGATCGGTATAAATGTTCAATCGTGCTGTGACCATCGCGAGTAAGGCGTCGCGAGAGAGCAAGTCGGTCACCACGATACCGGCGTATTTAGCAATCAGTTCAGGGGGAAGCCCATCGGTTTGATTTTTTCGTTAATGGCGGCCCGCTGGATAATGGTCTGGCTCTGCAGAACGGCGTTCGGCTCTCGGGCACCGCTGTCCAGCACCAGGTCCTCCAGACCAGCCTCTCCCGCCTTCTCGCTAAGTTCATAAAGCTCGTCCAGATTCTGACCACGGATCGCCAGCGGGCAATCGAACTCTTTGGCCAATGCCGCCATCTCGTCGAAATTATCAGCATTGGCAGCATAAATAAGCGGCCGACCCTCGCTGCAAGCTTCCAGCGCTTCGCGCATTGTCGTCGGGTCGTCGCTCATTAACACCAGCGGCAGCGTGGAGATTTCTGCGGCTATCTTAGCGGCCTCCGGTAGACTTCCCTCATCGTCATTCAGGGCGATCAAATCCAAGCCAAAGATCATTCCTACACGGTCGAACTTGATGTTGCACGCCGTCTCTATCCGCTCACGCATCTCCTCTTCGGGGAGACTGGTATTGACCTGTATAGCTATGCCGCACGGGTTACGGAATGTCTCTTCGTGCCGAAACAGTACCGTCTGGCCGCCAATGTCCAGGGCATGTTCACCGGTGCCTATGGTCACCGTCTTCATCGGTGGCGCGGAGCTGCCGGCAAGTGCTGCGGCAGCGTCCTCGGTTACGTGCGGGCACTCATCCAGGGACGCCTGTCCCTGGGCCAGCTTCATAGCGAAAGCCAGACAGGTAGGTACTCCGCAATCGCCACAGTTAGTCTTCGGCAACTGCTTGTAGATATCCATTGCAGTTAGGGCCACGACAATGCCTCCATTGCGTAGGTAATTAGCCTGAATACCAGGTCGTTGCTACAGCAGTGCTTCCATCTCCAATGCTGGGTGGCCGACATTCTGAAGGTACTCGACCAAATCGTTGATAGCCACGGCGTCGTCTTCAGTGGCAATTTGATTGGGCAGGTCGGGCATACCTAGTTCTTGGGCCCGCTCCTGCAAACCATCCGCCAGGTCTTGCTTGAGCTCGTTAGGCATCCACACTAGCCGGGGCAGGCCGCCGTCGGCAGTTATGAATTTGCGGCTAATTACATAGCGACGCCCTACTCCTAGAAAGCCGGGGGTCTGATGCCCACCGCCGACTGTTCCTGCCAGCGTACTGAACTCCATCCCCAATGGCGTCATGCCGGTATATTCGCGATTGACGATCATAAAGCCGTTGGCCTCCGGTAACATTGCTAGAATGCACTCGAAGCAACCACAGGAGGTCATTGGGGCATCCATAATTGAGTAAAGGCTGACCCGTTCAACCGTGCCGTGTGACTCCCGTTTCACAAATTCATTGATCTTTTCCCATTCGCCAATCACAGGATCAATGCACCGGCCCTTTTCTACGGGCTGATTGGCGCCGTGGGGACTGATTTCGTAGGCAGCCTTGCCGTCTAGCCAGTTGTATGCTCCGCACAGGCCCAGCCGTTCGGGGCTGATGATGCAGACGTGATCGGGTGCATAGGATTGGCACAGCGTGCACGAGTAGAAGATGTCCACGCTTTCGTCGGTCATCTCGCCCATGCGTTCGTCGCGCTCACGATACGCCGCCTGCGCCTCGGGAAGTAGCTTATCTATCGTCTCTTGATCAGTCGTAATGGTAGCCTGAACCTTGTCAATGATTGCGCCCATCTCGTTTTTCAATTCGGCAATGATGACGTCACCGAAGTGGCGCAGCCGCCAGCCGGCGGCGAACGCATCCTTACTTACCCGCACCCACGCCATATCCCGCTGGCCCATATGGAATATGCCGTGGGCGTAGTTGGCGGTGCTGTGAATGCGCCGCTCCAGGATGCTCTCGAAGTCCTTCTGCATCTTGCGGCCGGCTACTTCCAGATAGATCCCCAGCGGCATCGCCCCGCCTTCTTCTACCGTATCAATGTCCGGCCCGATGACCTCTACCTTGCCATCTTCCACCTCGTCCATATCCCGCATAGCTACATACTCAAATGCAGTTGAATATTTGCCACCGAATTCCACGTGCATATCGGGGCGGCGCACCGTCTCACCTTCAAAAGCAGGGGCTACCGGAACGGGTACGTCCACCTCGCGGACGGTGACCTTTACTCCGCGCACGTCCACGCACCTCTGTACTATCTTCTCGTGGTCCAGCTCGCGCACCAGTGCCTCATAGGTGCACACTCCCGTTGGTCGAATCTCGGGGATCTCGGTGTCGGCGATAACCGCAGCGCCCATCGTGATAGCGCCAGCGCCGCTGGCG
>JALGTJ010000110.1 GCA_029821415.1 Candidatus Zipacnadia bacterium | reverse complement strand
CACCGCTGATGCAATCTACCAGAATCTGTTCATGCTCCAAGAGGAACGTCCTCGCTGGGTGTTTGTGCTCTCAGGTGACCACGCCTATAAGATGGATTACGGGCTAATGTTAGAGCAGCATCTGGATAGTGAGGTCGAACTCACCATAGCCTGCTGCCCTATGCCCCGTGAATACTGCACCGAACTGGGCGTGGTGGAAACTGACCAGTCCGGATATATCATTGGTTTTGAAGAGAAGCCCACCTCGCCCAAGCCAATCCCTAACAACCCGGACTACTCGCTGGTTTCCATGGGTGTGTATCTGTGGAATACCGAAGAACTGGCCCGCCAGGTAGCCCAGGATGCTACCAGCAACAGCAGTCACGACTTTGGGCGAGATATTGTGCCGAATATGGTCGAGCAGGGACTGCCAATTATGGCATACCAGTTCGCACAGCTCAACGGGAGACCGGCCTACTGGCGCGATATCGGAACACTGGAAAGCTACTGGCAAAGCAACATGGACCTCCTTAAGCCCTCACCTGAACTTGACCTCTACGATAGACAGTGGCCGATCTACAGCCGGCGCGACCAGCATTCCGCTGCCAAGGTGGCGGGCCCTGAAGTTGAGGCCAGTCTGGAAGAGTGCCTGATTTCTCCAGGCTGTGTCATCTCGGGGAGTCGGCTGCGCCGCTCGCTGCTCTCGCCGGGAGTGTACGTTGCAGAGGGCGCCGAGGTCAGCGAGTCAATTCTAATGGACAATGTGCATATCGGAGCTGGCGCTCGCTTGCATAAGGTGATCGTAGATGAAGGCGTAGAGATTCCTGCCGGTTACACAGTCGGCCTGGACCGCGCCCAGGACAAGAAGAAGTTCGTTGTCACTGACAGCGGTATAACCGTGGTACGGGCCGACGCCACTCTGGAGTGAGTGATTCGAGCCCCACGAGGAGGGTTAATGGTGAAAGTTCTACTGGCTTCCGCAGAAGTAGTTCCCTTTGCCAAGGTCGGCGGCCTGGCTGATGTGGCCGGTTCGCTGCCCAAGGCATTGGCGCAACTGGACATTGACGTCCGGGTGATAATGCCCAAGTATCGCACCACGACACAGACAGCGGCTGATATCTGGCGGGTGGTCCCGGGTTGTCCGGTGCCTATGGAATATGGTATGTCGGGATGTGCTCTGGATGAGTCCCGCCTACCCGGTAGCGAGGTGCCAATCTATTTCGTCGAGCACCATGACTATTTCAGCCGCCCGTATGTTTATGGCCCCCCCGGAGACGCCTACCCCGACAACCTGGAGCGACTTACCTTCTTTTGCCGAGCTATTCTAGCGGTGCTTGAGCCGCTTAATTGGCAGCCTGATGTTATCCACCTCAACGACTGGCACACCAGTCTGGTCGCGGTCTATCAGAAGCAAATAAGCGGAGGGCCCGCCACCATATTCACCGCCCACAACCTGGGCAGCGCCTACCAGGGCACCTTTCCGGGGGAGATGCTGGATGTGACTGGTCTGAAGAGCGATGATCCTGGAGTAACCGATATGCTACACCAGGGCCAACTGAATCTGGCCCGCGCTGGCCTGGCTTGTGCTGATATGGTCAACACCGTCAGTGAGAAGTACGCTCAAGAAATCGAGACGCCGGAGTTCGGCCCGAACATCTTTGATCTGGTTCGGGCGCGTCGGCAAGACGTCTGGGGGATTCTCAACGGCATTGACTATGAGGTATGGAATCCCGCCACCGATGAGGCTATTGCCGCCAACTTCACCGCAGACAACCTCTCCGGCAAGGCCCAATGCAAGCAAGCCCTGCAGGAGCAGATGGGGCTTCCGGCAGCCTCCGATATTCCACTAATCGGCATGGTCACGCGGCTGGATGCCCAGAAGGGGTTGGATATTCTGGCCGAGGCTCTGCCTCAGATTCAGGATGCTCAACTGGTGGTGCTGGGGACCAATGTTATTTGCTCAAGCGGCAGCTACCCAGGAGAATATGGCTGCTGTAATTGACTTCAATGCGGAACTGGCCCGCCAGATATACGCAGGAGCCGATATGTTCCTGATGCCCTCCCGCTATGAGCCGTGCGGGCTGGGTCAGATGATCGCCCTGGCCTACGGAACCGTGCCTATCGGGCTGGATGACAGTATCCAAGAGCGAGGCGTTCGGGGCAGGCCCCAGAATGGCTACAAGTTTGAGGACTATTCGGCAGAAGCACTGCTGGAGGCTATTAACCGAGCAGTGGACACCTTTACCAGACATCCTACGCGCTGGCGCAAGATCGTCAGCAACGCTCTGGCCTACGACTTCTCTTGGGAGCGCTCTGCCCAAAAATACTGCAAGCTCTACCAGGCAGCACTAAGCAAGCAGGCCCAAGGAGTACCTGGGAAGGTGGTCCGAAAACACCCGGATGCTTAGCTGGCTTGGGCGGGCTTACAGTTAACTGCTGCGCAGATAGTTGTCAATGGCAGCGGCGGCGCGGCGGCCGTCGCCCAGTGCGCGGATGACCGTCTCTTCGCCCACCACCACATCACCGCCGGCAAACACCCCGGGAACGTTCGTTGCCAATGTCTCGGGGTCCACAATAATGTGACCCTTCTCATCCTGCTCCATATCCGGCAATACCAGCCGCGCCGAGGGATTCACTCGCGCGCCAACAGCCATAATCGTCTGGTCCGTCTCCATAGTGAATTCTGAACCGGGGATCGGAACCGGCCGGCGGCGGCCCGACTCATCCGGCTCACCGAGTTCCATACGAATGCATTCGACTGCTGCTAAATTGCCGTCATCATCAGCCAGAAATCGTACTGGGTTGACCAGTAACTCGAAGATGACACCTTCCTCTTCAGCATGACGAACTTCTTCCACCCGGGCCGGCATCTCCGCACGAGTACGGCGGTAAAGCAGCTTGACACTTTCGGCACCCAGGCGCAATGCGACCCGGCTGGAGTCCATAGCCACGTTGCCGCCGCCAATCACTGTGACATTACGCCCACGCTGGACCGGCGTGTCATAATCTTCATCAAACGCTCGCATCAGATTAACGCGAGTGAGAAATTCATTAGCGGACATAACACCAGGTAGATTCTCACCTTCTATGCCCAGAAAGATCGGGGCGCCAGCGCCCAGCCCCAGGAATATCGCCGCGAAGCCCATCTCCTCCCGCAGATCAGTAATGGTCAAGGTGCGGCCGACTACCACATCAGTCCGGATTTCCACGCCCAACCGGCGCAACTCCTTTAGCTCGTTGTCAACGGTTATATTGGGTAGACGAAACTCGGGAATGCCGTAGACGAGCACTCCACCAGGCCGGTGCAGCGCCTCAAAGACTGTCACCTGATGGCCCAGCTTGGCCAGGTCGCCAGCAGCAGCCAGTCCCGCAGGACCAGAGCCGACCACGGCTACCTTATATCCGCTTAAAGCGGGACGCTCCGTCTGCTCAGGTGGGTGACTTATCAGGTAATCGCCCACGAACCGCTCCAGGTAGCCGATGTTGATGGCCTTGCCCCGCTTGGCCAGGACGCACCTCTCCTGACACTGTCGCTCCTGCGGGCAGACGCGCCCGCAGATGGCCGGGAAGGTATTAGTCTCCTTAATCTTAAGCCCGGCTTGCGTATATTTGCCCTCCCGAATCAGCTTGATAAAGCCCGGAATGTCCACATCCACCGGGCAACCCTCAACACAGGGAGAATTCTTGCACTGTAGGCAGCGCTCGGCTTCGGCCTGAGCTAACTCTTCGGAATAACCCTGGTTTACCTCACTAAAGCCGGCCAGTCGCTCGCTGATACTTGCTTCTGGCATCGGAATCGGCTCAAGTTTCATTCGCTCTCTTATATCCATAGACTACTGCATCTTGCCTATCTGTTGTTCAAGTTGACACGGATGGGGGCCAGCCTCTGTTGCTTGTTGTTCCTGTTGTCTATAGATTGTTAGACGCTGGCGTAACTCGTCAAAGTCAACCTGGTGCGCATCAAACTCCGGGCCGTCCACGCAGGCGAACTTGGTCTCGCCACCCACACTTACCCGGCAGGCCCCGCACATACCAGTGCCATCCACCATAATCGGATTGAGGCTGGCGATCGTGTGAATACCATAGGGACGGGTAACTTCGGCCACCGCCTTCATCATCACCACTGGCCCAACCGTGACGACCAAGTCGTAACTCTCGCCGGCCTCCAGTCGCTGCTGCAGTGGCTCAGTGACGAGACCGTGGTAACCGTAGGAGCCGTCGTCGGTGGTCACAATCAGTTCATCAGCCTGCGCAGCGATCTTCTCTTCATAGATAACCAGATCGCGGGTGCGGAAACCAATAATCGCCAGCACCTGGGCACCGGCTTGCTTCATCTCGCCGACCATTAGATTCCCCGCCGGCACGCCTACACCACCACCGATGAATACAGCGCGATCCGGGGTGCCGATATCCGTGGGATTACCCAGCGGCCCGACCACATCCATGATAGCATCCCCTACTCCGAGCTGGGCTAACTCCTGGGTAGAATGGCCCACGATTTGCACCACTACGGTTATGGTGCCCGCCTCGGGGTCGCTATCGGCAATTGACAGAGGAATACGCTCACTGTGCTGGGCGACGCGAATGATGCAAAACTGCCCGGCCCGATGGTGGCGGACCACCTCTGGAGCTTGGAGAGTGTACTCTATGATACCTTCAGCCAACTGATGCTTGGCAATGATCTCAAACATTACTCCTGATTTCACTTATGCCCGGCGTATTATGACTCACAAGAAGTCGCCGCCACTGGCGCGAGCGGCGACGCAACTGACGTGTATTTGTAGCACAGGAGCACTGGAATGTCAACCAACCTCGGGACATCTTTCAGAGGTTCATTACCGCAGGCACACGAATAGTGCAGCAGAACAATTAACTGAACTAACGAAAATGCGCACATCTCAGCACAACAGCCAACGTCACACTTCGGGCCGACTGCATCCCCTGGAGGCGGGTCTGCTGATTGCAGCCCTCGCCACCGTAGCGGTGGGAGTGCTTTACATCCGCCTCGGCCCGGCATGGCCTTACCGAATACTTCCGCTGGTGCCGCAGGGCATTGTCATCCATCACAGCGCCACTGACACCGACATCGGCCGGGGCGTTGATGCGGCCTTTCTGGACGAGGTCCATAAAAGTCGGGGCTGGGGGCTTCGCTATGGCCAACGGGTCTACCACATTGGTTATCACTACGTCATCCTGCCAAATGGCACTGTGCAGCCAGGCCGCCCTGAATGGATGCCCGGCGCCCATACCGCCGGTTACAACCATTACCTGGGCATCTGTTTAATTGGTGACTTTAGCGATCGCGGGGCACAGACACAGCATCCTACAAAGGCGCAGCTTGATGCCTTAGTTAATCTCACCGTTAAGCAGATGCGCCGGCACAACATACCGCTGCGCCGCTTGTTTCGCCACTGCGACCTGGCTGCCACCAAATGCCCGGGAGCGGGAGTGCCGTGGGAACAGATCCTCAAGCGAGTGCAGACCAGGCTATACGGCAATTAGAGCCACTCGTCCAGCACCAGAATACGCTGACAGCTCTCGCAGCGGACGACTCGGGTAGCCTGTTTCAACTCCCCGATGAGGCTGCTGGCCACTGAGGTGTGACAGGCACTGCACGCTCTATCTTTAACGACTGCGACAGCAACGTTGGCACCATGTTGTCTGGCGTGTTCGTAATCGTCCAGCAGGCCAGGTTGAATTTGCGCCTCCAGCTCGCTGCGCCGCTCGGCCAGTTCCTCTATCTTCTTAGAGAGCTCGGCGGAACGCTGAATGAAATACTCCCGAACTTCGCTCAACCTACTGCTCAGCCGCTCTACCTCAGCTTGCTTCTGGCCTACTTGTTCTTGCAGCGTTTCCACATCATCCAGCAGCATAATAATATCTTCTTCCAGCTTATCCTTGCGCCGGTCGAGCTCTTCAATCTTGCGCTCAAGAGCCGACAACTCCTTGGGGTCGGAAACCACCCCTCCATAGGTCTGATCCCACTTGTCTTGGCGATCGTCTTCGGTACCCTGTAACTGTAACTGCTTGTCGTGCAGTTCGGCCTGCGCGGTAGATAGCCTCTCCTCCAGCTCACTTAGTGCGGCCTCTTCCGCTTCCAACTCACCAGCCAAGGCCTCACCATTGTCCAGCCCAGAGAGTTCGGCCTTACTATCTTCTGTCTGACTATCGGCCTGTTGTAGCTGATAAAGCAATACCAATTGTTCCTTCATAAGCCCACATCCTTATCCAAACTGGCCATGGAATATTAGCAGTCTCCACCAACGAGTGCTAAAACCGTCTGGGCAAGTTGACAACAATCCGGAGCAGGTGTATAATTAAGGCTAACAGTGTAGGCTTCCCAATCTTCACTTCACTTCCCGGCACCGTCAACGCAGGATAGCAGCCGGGTTAAACGGCGGTTACTTGGGAAGTTTCGCTATGTATTAGTTCAATACCTTCCTGAGCAAGGAGTTAGCAACGATGCCTGTCTACGAATATAAATGTGAAAAGTGTGGTCGCCGTTTTGAGGTGCGCCACAGCTTTCGTGACCACCCTGACGTCAAGTGCCCCACGGGCGGCTGCGATGGGCCGGTGCATCGGGTATTTTCCCCGCCTGCCATTATCTTCAAAGGCAGCGGTTTCCACGTAAATGACTATGGCCGAAATGGCGCAAAGAAAACCACGACCCCGAAAGACTCGTCCACCAAGCCAGAGGACTCTACAGAAGTAGCCAAGACCGGATCCGATTAGTGGCGAAGCTCCAGTCCTTCCATACATTGGCGCTGCCA
>JALGTJ010000109.1 GCA_029821415.1 Candidatus Zipacnadia bacterium | reverse complement strand
CGAGGGCTCGCCGCTCGCGTTCTTCGACCTTAGACAACTCCCCGGTCATCTCGCGCAACCGCTGTTGATAGAAGTACAGTCGCTGCTGGGCTTCCTCGCGCTCGGTGATATCTCTGCCTGTTGATTGCATCCCAATATAGTTTCCGTTTTCATCAAAAACCGGTGCGCCATTCCATTCAACTATTCTCCATCCCCTTGGCGTCTTCTGGCGGTTTGTTACGCCTTTTACCATCTGCCTGGTTTCAATCATCTTTTGAATCACAGCTTTTGCCTCTTCCACATCGTCAGGGTGCAAATAGTCTGCAAACCGGATTCCCAACAGTTTTTCTCGCGGCTGCCCCCAAAACTGGCAGGCGCCATCGTTCAGAAACGTCCATCTGCCTTCTTTGTCGACTTGTACGATAATGTCGCCGGTAAGATTGGTTACGGTAATGTAGGCGTCTCTGGCCTTCTCCGCCTCTTCCTGTGCTTTTTTCCAGTCAGTGATGTCACGGACAAGACCAAGCATAGTTTTTTCGCGTTCTGTGGTCAGCAATCCAAGACGCACCTCAACCGGGAAGGTGGTGCCATCTTTGCGGACATGGGTACCTGCAAAGGTAACCACCGGGGCCTCAGGAGTCAGTTTCTCCCAAAATCGCCGCCGATGTTCGGAGGTTATGACCTCCGGGTCTATATCTGCTATATTCAACTCCAAAAGTTCCTCACGCGTATATCCCAGACTCTCACAGGCGTGCTTGTTTGCGTCTAAGATACGCCCCTCCATATCTATCACAAGGATGGTATCAAACACCTGATCCGCTAATCTGCGAAAGCGTTGATTGCTCTCCTGTAGTTTCTGCTCTATTTGGTCGTGCTCGGTAATTTTTCTGTCGAAAGCCGCCGGGTGCGTTGTCTGTCCATCAGGCTTGTGTGTCGGGTAGATGGTGCTATCCATTATCTGCTCACCGTGCTCGGCCACAAAGTGAGCGGGCTGTCCAGTACAAATCGCCTCATCACTTTTGGCCAATCCTTAAAACGAGGTCCAACATGTGCTGATACTGGGCAAAACTAACATTGTCAGGGACCGAGTGATCGGAGTGATAGATGTAGCCGCCACCCTGCTTGGCAATGGGAATCTTAGTGGCTATCTCCTCTTCAATCACCGCCGGGTTGGGATCGGCCATTGCCCGCACATCAATACCGCCCATAAAGGCAAGTTTATCGCCGAACTCCCTCTTTAACTCTACTAGGTCCATCCCCGCTTTTTGCTCCAAAGGCTGGAGGCAATCCAGACCGTCCTCTATGAATCTGGGAATGAGCTCCTTGACACAGCCACAGCTATGCAGGATTACCGGCAGACCTTCGCCGTGAAAATAATCAACCAGTCGCTGGAAGGTAGGGCGTAGTTGCTCATCATAATGACGAGGAGAGAATAACAAGCCGTTGCGATAACCCAGGTCGCAGAAGAGAAAGGCGCCGTCAAAGCGAAAACCGCCCTCCTTCATTATCTCATACATTTGAATATCCAAGGTCACATCTGTCTCATACATATCTCGCACCCAATCTGGTTGTGTGGCAATGGCGATCAGCAGCTGCTCAGAGGCTACATATGATTGGATTTTGTCGTACCCGAATCCGGCTGCGTACACGATAAACCGGCATTGGTCGCGAGCTCGCTGCCAGCCGGGCAGCCCCAGGCGGCGGTCAGTGCGGCCAGTCTCCAGCAGCGACTCCTCTCCTCGTTCGTCCTCGGCAGTGCCGGCTAACCAGGTGCCCTCCAATCTACCCGATCTCGGTCAGGGGTGAGGCGCTGTTTGATTTCTTCCCAGTCTGCTTGTGTCTTGCAAGGGTAATCAATGATTTCCGGGGTAGTTGAATATCTTTATGATCTCGGCGCAGTCCGCCATAGGAAGTAGTCCTAAGGATATACTCCTCGTTCTCCTCAACTACCTTAATGGGGAACCGCGGAGTAGTGGCGGCGCCGAAGGCAACTATTTCATAGTCAAAATATTCAGCGGGGTTGACCTCCACTGGTAATCCTTCCCTATGCCATCGGTCAATAGTTGAAGGCCAGGGGCTGTCATGAATCGGTATTCGGTCGGCTTCCTCGTGTCTCAGTGCAGCAAACACTCGTTCGCGGGCAGTCATTTGTTGCACCCCCGTATTCGTCGGCTTAGAAGGCGAACCAGTGTACACCCGAGAGGGCTATTTGCACAGTCCTGTGCAAATTCTACTCCACTTGTATAGCTACGTCAAACCTCCTGTGCACTGTGCCGGGTGCCAGGTGGTGCTGTTAGTTGGCTGGCAAAGGACAGTGCTGCATAGATGGTTTTGCAGTTAGCTATGCGCCCATCTAATTCACGTGACGCTGGACGCCGGCGTGATGGCGACCTCCGCGGTGTTCGGTGTCTATGGTCTCCTCATTCAAGAACGGCTTCAGGACATCATATATATGGCAGGTCAGGTAATTGGTGTGGTATAGTACCTTTCCATGCCGCAGGATATGACAGCGGCCTGTTTCCGGCTCAGGGCGAATAGTAGTTCCAGTTCTGCTTTTGCCGTCGGTAATGTTGCTGGGTCCAGTAGGGAGATTTGTGTGGATTATGGTTAGCTTGGCTATTCTTAAAGATCTTCACTTCGCCGCTTTCATCCACGATGATTACTTCTTCTCGATAATCACCCCGTATGTCAGCCGCGTAAATAATCACTGCCTGCGCAGGGAATATCACCCGAAACTTACCAGTGATTGGGTCAACTATGGCTCCGGCACCATTGGTGTGTCTTTCTTTTGCCACAATTTCATCGGTGTCATCACCGTCCCAATCAATGCGACAGACCTCTTCCAAGCCGTGTCCTGTCCACCAAGGGGGTTTATTGTCGTTCACATAATATTTGCTTATCAGGTTGCCTTGGGAATCAAGGACCCAGGGAGCCTCCTCATAGCGGTAGGGCTCTTTGCGTCCCCGGGGTGCGTTTCCATCTCCCCCCGAAGAGCGGTTAAAGATCTCTAACCCCGGGCGCTGCGCATCAAACTCTCCCACCGCCAGCTTATCAGGGTCCTCCCAGTTCCAGGGATTCAAGCTCCGAAAGACAATCCGGTCAGGATTCACCACCACCGTATGCGAATTAGCACCCCGTTGCTCGGCCAGGGCGACTTCCAGGGGCAGACCTGGGATAATATCGGCAATGACTATACTGTCCATACTCCGGTAGGTATCACCAAGGTCCCAGCTATTCATTTTGGTCCCGTCATCGTCAATTATGCTGGCACCAGCAACTTCATCGCGACCATCTCCATCTAAGTCGGCCTGGCGCAAGGGACTATGTTCTATGCCCCGGTACTCGTCGGTGTCCCACAGTTCAGTCCCGTTGTCTGCTGTTATCGCCCGGATGTGGGTCTGACTGTACTGTAGCAAGATTTCCCGGTCACCTTGGCCCCTCAGATTGGCTATGGCCATTGCGCGAGGCTTGCCTACATCAGAAAGGATCGTATCTGTCTGCCCGGTGACCCCGTCTACTATACATATTTCATCATCTGGGGTAAGGTAGGCAACTTCTTGGTGGCCATCTGTGTCCATATCTCCGGCGATGGCGCTGGGATGGGCAGCATAGTCGAAGAACTTGATATTATGCCTCATCCAAAGCAGCCTACCAGAGTGATCATAGGCACCGATATGGCGAGGACTGGTAATCACAAACTCAAAGCGGCCATCGCCGTCCAAATCATGAACGAACAAAGAGCCGCCTTCATCCCAATCGGGAAGCGGCTGGCGGAGAGGAAAGCGTTGGCAGCCTATACCTGGGGCGAGCCTGGGTCCTTCAAGCGTTGCGTTTTCCGCTGATGTCTGTGACTGTTCACTGGCAGTCTGTGCAGCCAAATGGCTGGCTTGCAAGATCGCTCCGCTCACCAACGCTACGCCCAACAAGCCAACCAACAGGGGCTTGTGCCAGGCTTTAAACCGCGGGGCCTTCTTGCCCATCAACGGCGGTGTGCTTCCCTCTTCATGACACATCTTTGTACTTCCTTTTATTGTTAGTGGTTGAATCTGGTTGGGCACGTTCACTTTGTGGCCTTGGCATGAGGTCAAGATGATTGCTCCCGTTCTCCGCTAAGAAGGCACCAAAGAACTTCTGTAGCCGTGGCTCGGTGGCCTCCTCACGGAATCTGGCGGGGGTCTGGAAGGCAACATTTCCCATCTCCAGGTCCAACACGCTGCCCTCCCCGGCTTTTGCTCCATATGCCGAAAAGTCCGCTCGTGGACAGGCTCTTTAACAAGTATAGTCTGCAGAGCGCCGACTTCTGGGCTCACCAGATTCTGCAACTCCTGGTAAAATGAGACTTCTTTGCCTGCGGCGAAGCACCTTCCTTGACCAGGCGCTACTGCAGGCCAAACAGTTGTCTGCGCTGGGATATGCTTAATGCGCTGTTGCTTCGGACCTGCGACTGACATAGCCGGTGGTACCATTATGGGGGGCAGCTCAACCGCTTGGACTCTATGACGAGATCTACCAGCCTTACAAACCCTTACCAGGAGGCCGCCTGAGTACGATATTAGGTATCACCTTTGACGACTACGAAGATAGGTCCAACAGCATTGTGCTGAAGGACAGAGTACTGATCGCGGCACAGGGGATCCCAGTCAATGCTAAGATCACGAAAGGCGAGGTATTGCTCAGGGATTCACAGAGCAGGCC
>JALGTJ010000108.1 GCA_029821415.1 Candidatus Zipacnadia bacterium | reverse complement strand
ACTCCTCTACGAGCCTGGCAAACCAATTATTAGCCTGGCCTCAACTGACGGCATAATTCAACGAAGTTTGATAGCGCCTGCACCCGCTGGCCGATAACGTCCGCCCAGCCCGAGAGCCGCTGCATGCCGATTTCCGTAAGTCGGTAAACCCGCCGGGCTGGGCCGCTGCCCGTTGTATCCCAGTCGGACACTACACAGCCATCAGCTTCCAATGCGCGCAGGCAGCGATAGACTGCCGCCGGCTCAATAATTGTCTCGGCCAGCCCCAGTTGATTAGCCTCTTCGGCAAGCTGATAGCCATGACTGGCCGTGCCGCTTAATTGCTGAGCGATCTGCCCCCATCGAACCCCGCCAAGTTGTCGGCCGACTCTTCTTCTCATCTTATCATCTATGTGTTAATTACACATATAGTATACCACAGTATAGTGGCTTTGTAAACCCCCAACTGGAATTTATTCTGATTTAGGCAATGATAAGAGTAACCAGCAGTCGATCGAACCGCTGCTGCATGGAACAAAGGCTAACTGGACTGGCGTTAATGGCAATAGGGCTGGTATACAATCGCGCTAGCCCAGAGTGGTCGGCATGATTACCTAATCCACAATGAAGCAGCTCAGTGAGAATCAAAATCATCAAAACAGACTCATTACTGTAATAACCGGCTGGTGGCGGCGGGGTGACGTTACCACCGACCTGAACCGAATATTTATACTGGTCCTGCTATCTCTGGGCCTGGGTTTCATTTTCAACATGCTTTTCGTATGGCCCAAACAGTCCGACTTCCGACCTAACCAACCCGTGCCCAAGGCCCAAGAGATCGGCCTCGAGCGTGCTCACCAGTTGGCCCAGAACGAGCAAGTAGTGTTCGTTGATACGCGAGGTTCGTCCAGCTATGCTGATAAGCACATCGCTGGTGCAGTCAGGTAGACAAAAACCACACACTTATCCTGTACTGTGCGACGGGATGTGGCTCGAAGGATCGAGTAGCCAGGGAGCTACAACGACACAGCTACAAGCACCTCTATCTCTTGGCGGTAGGAGTAGAGGAATGGGCAGCCGCAGGCTACCCAGTTGCTACTGGACAGGATACCCACCACGCTTCAGGTGAATGACAGTGATGCCAGCAACAAGCCGCTCCGTTGGCCGAATCCTGATTCTGCGACTGGCTGTCGCCGCCGCCTTCATAGTGGCCAGTTGGGAGAAGATCGTCTACCCGGATGCCTTCGCGCGCATCATTGAGAGATATCAACTTCTGCCGGTTGCCCTTGTGCCGCTGGTGGCCCTATGGCTACCGTGGACCGAACTGGTCGCCGGGGTCATGCTGCTTGTCGGAGTCTGGGCCCGGGCAGTGGGCCTGCTGCTGAGCTTTCTGACATTGGTGTTCATCGCTGCCTTAGTTCATCCAATGTGGCTGTTACAGTCTCGATCCACTCGCTGACCCCCGCACCTGGAGTTCGCTATGGCAGGAGCTATTGCTGCTGACAGCATGCCTGTGGCTATGGATCGGCCATTGGGAAAGAGTGCCGGCTGGTGGAACAGACATCAGCGCTGACGCATAGTTGCCAAGCGTCGAGCGAGCACCACGGAAAAGCGAGTAAGTCCGCGCGTAACTTTGCCGGCTACGCCAAGTAGTCTCGCAGCAGCCGATTTAGCTGGGGTTGGCGGAGCTTGTGGAGGGCCTTTGCCTCAATCTGACGAATGCGCTCGCGCGTAACCTCAAAGATGTGCCCAACCTCTTCCAGGGTCCGAGGATAGCCGTCTTCCAGACCGAAACGCAGCTTTAGCACTTCCCGCTCGCGTTCGGTCAGTTGATCCAGTAACCGGTTGAGCTGCTCGCGTAGGGCGACATTGGAAGCTATCTCCACCGGCGTCTCTTCTTGATCGTCAGGCACGAAGTCGCCCAGATGGCTGTCTTCCTCTTCCCCTACTGGAGCTTCCAGAGACAAAGGCTTGGGAGCGATGCGCTTAATCTCAGCCACCCGCTCCATCGGCATATCTATCTCATTGGCGACTTCCTCCAGGGTCGGCTCTCGACCGAGCTGCTGGAGCAGCTCTCGTGAGGCCTTGACCAGACGGTTAATTGTCTCCACCATATGCACTGGCACTCGGATAATCCGGCTCTGGTCGGCTATGGCTCGGGAGATCGCCTGGCGGATCCACCACGTGGCATAAGTGCTGAATTTGTAGCCCTTGCGGTAGTCAAACTTCTCCACCGCACGCATCAGCCCAACATTGCCCTCCTGAATCAAGTCCAGAAAGCTCATTGATGACCGTCCGCTGTACTTACGAGCTATGCTGACAACCAGACGCAGGTTCGCCTCAGTTAGCGCCTGGACGGCCTCCTCATCACGAACCCTCAGGCATGATTCGTCAACGCTGCTGGCAATTAGCTGGCGACTGAGATAGACCTCTATGGGCCGGCGCAGCCCCACGGGACTCTGTCCTGCCGGGGGAACAGCACACATGACGGTCAACGGCTCGGGCTGCTCAGCGGTGGTAAAATCAATTTCCACCGACTCCCGTAACGGCAGGCCACTGGCGCCGCATATCCCACCGGGGCCGCCTGTGATGCTGAGAGTATAGACCATCTGTCTCGTCAGCGGCTGGTCAGGTATGAAGCGCACCTGGCGTCGCTCGTCATCGTAAACAACTACCCCACTGACGGGATTATTCATTGCGTCGCACAGGCGCACAGTCTGCTGATTTACCGAAGCCGGGTCCAGCCGCCGGTCGAAGTCAATCTGTATTGCCCGGGCAATATCGGCTTGCTTGTCATCATCGGCCGGGTCAGTTGCCACCACCCGGGGAGCTGCTTTCGCCAGCGTTGAGGCAAACTTCCATTTGTACTTCTTGGCCAGAACCCGGCCGTCTTCGGTCCTTACCCCCTTCTCACCAGCCCGAACGGTTACCGTGAAGCGGTTGCGGTGTTTCAGCGGCTGATGTGGCTGGAAGCGAACCCGCCAGGGACGCTCCTCATCCAGGCTAACTGTCCCCTCAACAGTCCGACCACGCTCGTCTACTACAGTAATGAGGTCATCCCTGACTGAGTCAGCGGCCACTATGTCATCAAACTCAACAATGATACTACGATTCACTTCAACGGCCTCTTCATTCGGGGCCGGCGATGTGTTGACTACTCGTAGCGGACAGTCAGGGCTGCCCGTACGAAATGTCCAGACAACGTCACGGGGCATCGGTTGTCCCGTGATATCATAGATACCGTGCTCACCACCACGGACAGTGACGGTATATTCCCGGTCCGGATCTCGAGGATACTTGGGCGTGAACTTCAGGCAGTTACGAAAGCGGTCGTAGGTGATTTGGCCGTCGCCCTTCTTGACGCGGCGCGCCAACTCTATCTCTTCTTCACTAGTAAGCAAGGGGACCCGCCCGATATTGCGCAGGTATATCCGCACCGAGTCGTCCACCGGCACTGCCCCTGGTTCCTCTTCTTCCTGTACCAGTTCCGACTCCAACTCCTCCGCGGCCGACGCCTGGTCCTCAGCTACACTGACTCCCGCCTTCTGCAGCAGCCGATAGATATCCTCAATATCCGAGGTGTCCAACAGTTCACACTCACCGAGGGCGTCCTGAATCTGCTCATAGGTCAGATAACCTTGCTCTTGCCCCTTGCTGATGAGGTGTTGGACCTCTTCAATATCTGCTATCTGTGTTGCCTCATCCCCCGACAACTACGTCAACTCCCTTCATCCCCAGCCTCTTCACCACTTGACTTGTCACGAGCGCCGCCAGGACGTTTACCACTTGTGTCAGTGGCGATGGCGCTGGGGTGTTCCAGAAAATCAAATTGGCCCTTGCCATGAAGACTGGTCATTACGCGCAAGTACCTCTGGTAGTCGGGATGGTCATGTGTCAGCTCACCTGATTCCGCTAATTGTGAAACTCGCTGCTGTAGTTTCTCAAAGTCCTCAATTCTTTCCTCCTCAGAAGCAGCCAGTTCGCCTTCAGTCTGCAATTCGTACGCTTCACGCAGCCCACTGAACAAACGGTGTTTGCGCAGCTTACGTGCGCCTGCCGCCAATAGTTCCCCATCCAGATCAGCAGGCGGCTCAGCCAGTAGAAGTTCTCCAGCCACTTCATAAACACCTTCTTGTTCAGAGAACAGATGAGGAATCTGCTGCGGCTTGTACTCCTCATCCGATTCCAGGCAATGCACGATGGCCTGCGCAATCGTCCGGTGCTCAGCTACCTGGAAGTCCTCAGGACGAAGTGTTGCGAAGACCTGCTCAGCCCACTGGGTTGACTCCAATGCGGCGCACAGCAGCTCCCTCTCCAGTCCCGCCAACACCTGCCCACCGTTCGCGGCTTCGGCCGCTATGGTCTCGGCAATAAAGCTGCGATCCCACCGTCCGCTGCGCCGGCGAGATGAGCTTCTCCGCCGGCCCGCTCGCCGCTGCAGTTCCATACGCAATGCCGCTTGCATATTCGCCGCCCGCTGGGGCTGGCCCCGCCCCCACCGGTCAGCCGCCCGCACCAATAATTCCTCCCGACGCGTCCGGTCGGGGACTCGCCCCAGCACATCTACTGCCTCGCGGGCAGCGCGGGCCAACGCGTCAGCGCCCTGGTCCCGGTGCCGGCGAAACAGCATGTCTATCTGGTATTCCACGATATCCACGGCCTGGCGAGCCAATTCCTGGAACTGCTCAGCTCCCTGCTTCCGGACGAATTCGTCTGGGTCCATCCCCTCAGGCAACACCATTACTCGTGCCGCCACATTGCTGGTCTCAAAAAGCTCGATATTACGTAACGCCGCGGCCATGCCGGCAGCATCGGCATCAAAACACAGAATCACCTCGTCTACATAGCGACGCAGCAGCCCCAGGTGTTCCCGAGTCATAGACGTACCCAGGGTAGCTACCACAGTTCTCAGCCCGGCTTGGTGCAAGGCGAGAACATCAGTGTATCCCTCCACCACTATCGCGCGCTTCTGCGCAACAAGCTCGTGTCGAGCCTGCGCAAGTCCGTACAGATGCTCACGCTTGTTGAATAGATGGGTATCAGGTGAGTTAAGGTACTTAGCGGGTTCATCAGGGTCCATGGCCCGCCCGCCGAAGCCAATCACCGCACCGGCGGCATCAGTGATAGGAAACATGATGCGATTACGAAACACATCGTAGTCGCTGCCTCGCTCACCGCGCTTGACTAGCCCCGCCTCACGCATATGGTCTACCGAGATCCCCTTGCCTGACAGAAACTTCAGCAGGTCATCCCAACTATTGACTGCAAATCCCAGTCCAAAGTTCTGTAGAATATCATCTGAGAAGCCCCGTTCCCGCAAATAGTTCAGCGCTAACTGACCGAACGGCTTGTACAGATTTGCAGAAAAATGCTCGGCAGCTAACTTCACCGCCCGGCGTAGCAGCTTGCTCCGTTGGGCTTGAGCCTGCTCCCTGGGCCCAGCCCGCCAGCTAAGCCCACAGCGCTCGGCCAACCGCTCGCCGGCCTCCGCGAAGCTAATCCCCTCTATCTGCTCCAGGAACGAAAAGACGTCACCCCCGGCACCACAACCGAAGCAGTGCCACAGCCCTGCTACCGGGTCAACAAAGAATGAGGCGGTCTTTTCCTCGTGAAAGGGACAGCGCGCCTTGAACCGCCGCCCGGCTTTCTTCAGGGGAACGTACTGGGAGATCAGCTCAACAATGTCAATTCGTCGCTTGATTTCTTCCTTGATATCTTTGTCAGCCATAGCTCACAACGCCGCCGCCCGCTGCTTACGACGCTTCACAAGACGCGCGCCTATCCTTCCTAACCCACAATTGCTTCGCTGAGCGGGGCAATAGTCCTCCCTATTGAGCTTCGCATAATTGAAAGTGAATAGTATTCGTTGGGTAGGACAGGCGTCCTCGCCTGTCCACGCGGGCGAGACGCCCGCGCTACCGGGAGATGTCTAAGCTTGGCATTACGCGAAGCTCAGTAGGAGCGGCCACATAAACAAATTCGCCTTAGTCAGAGAAAAGCCTTCCCATATTCCAGCGAGGAATTATCTGTCGGTCACTACCCGAAGGGGAAAAACCAGCGGCCCCGCCGTGGCGAGGCCGCCGTGACCTGCAAAGTTTGGCCAAGCGTGGACCTAGTTCCAGATGTGTATCCGCACTACACGGAAGTTATGGAGAGTAA
>JALGTJ010000107.1 GCA_029821415.1 Candidatus Zipacnadia bacterium | reverse complement strand
CAGATTGCAAGAGTATTCGGGTGTTATAGTTGCTGTGCTGAGTTGCCTTTGGAGTGAGGTAGCAGGTTTCGGGCAGTAATATAGAAAGGACTGGCAGACTATGTTTGCGAAATCATCCGCACTGATCAGTATTTGGCTAACACTGTTGATGGGAGGCTTGCTGATGGCAACGAATACAGACGCCTGCGCCGACTACCCTTTCCACGAAGACCCGAATGTGTTAGTGGTAACACGAGGCGATGAGGTGGTGAACCGCCTGCCATGCGAGCGGATTGCCCTGGATGGCGGCGGGCGTTGGCACAACGACCACATCAGAGGCCAGGTGGGACAGACCAGCGACGGGACCATCTATGCTCAGGTGGGCGGAGCATATGGTGCGTATTGGGTAGTAGGCGAGGGGCTTAATGTTATGTTCGCCTCAGATGACGAGGGACGCACCTGGGAGAGCTGGAATATTGATCTACCAGAAAAGCGGATAATTGGCGCGTTTACGGTACTCAATGACGATTCGTTCCTGGCTGCCGCCACCGGGCCGGGCGACACGAGCATCAGGTACTATCGCTCGGAAGATAGGGGCCATACCTGGGTGCAGATTTCGGAACTGACTTGTGCGCCATTCCAGAATATGTACTTGGATGGCAACTTATTGCAATTGGCCGACGGCACCATTCTTTCCGTGGCGCATTATGCAGTCCCGCCTCCAGCGGGAGCAGATTTCTCGCAGGGCCTCGGCGTAGAATATGTGCTGCGTTCCACCGACGGTGGCAAGACCTGGCAGGGCGGCCCCGATCCTGCTCTGTGGGGACCGATAATCGAGGCGAAACTGACCGTGGCGCCAGTTGGGCCGCAGTCGC
This sequence comes from Candidatus Zipacnadia bacterium, assembly GCA_029821415.1. Lineage (GTDB taxonomy): Bacteria > Armatimonadota > Zipacnadia > Zipacnadales > Zipacnadaceae > JALGTD01. The sequence continues at coordinate 3,905 of JALGTJ010000107.1, read as the reverse complement.
GCGTACCCGGGCTCGGAGGGACCTTCCCAGGTTGTTACGAAACCGGATTGGCGGAACTGTCTGACGGACGGGTCGCGGCAGTGCTGCGTTTTTCCGGTCCGGCGTACCCCTGGCATAAAGATTACGTAGAGGCATGGGGCGGAGCAGCCCCCGACAACGTGGGCCGCATCTTCCGTCAGGTTATGCTTAGCTTCTCACCGGACGGGGGTCGGACCTGGGCGCAGATGCGTCCGTTCGTAGACGCCGAGGGCAAGCCGGTCATCGTTCAGCAGGAGACAAATGGCCAAATGGTGGAGACCCCGGATGGTCGTCTGGTGCTGATCCACCAGCGCCGTTTCGGCCCCTACCAACTTATCGGTCGGGTCAGCGAGAACCGAGGACAGACTTGGCTGCATGACGAATATCGGCTTAGCGCCGGCTTCGGCTACTCGGGCAATCTGGTGCTGGACGACGGGACGATCATAACTGTCACCGGCAAGTCCATCGGCGGCAATCACAGTGCTCAGGTCATCCGCTGGCGCTTACCAAACCAGTAAGAAGTCTACAATACTAAGCGCGCCTCGCAGCCTATTGTCATCTGCCGAGGACGATACAAGAGGAAGGTGAAATTAATCTTGCTGCAAAGTGAGCGTTACGTAATGCGAATTGTCCTGCTAATAGTGGTGGTTATGGTGGTAGGCGCTGGCTCGTCGCACGGCGACCTGATTCGGCGACTGAAAAGAATGCATCCGGCCATATCTACGGGGTTTCGGCTGCTTTCATTCGAGAGGCTGACAGGCTCGGCAGCCGACGGCGCAGCACTGACGATTGGACCTCCAGGCTCATTTGACTCAGCCTGGATCGGAGCACCAGATGTGCACTTTGACGGTAGCATCTATCGGATGTGGTATGGCGGCGCCGCCGTGCTCCCTTACTACACGGGCCAGCCTACCGCTATTGGGTTGGCCACCAGCCGCGACGGATTACACTGGCAGCGGGCCAATAACGGTGAGCCGGTGTTTAAGCCTGGGCCACCGGGCGCCTTTGATGAGTGCGAGATAATGGGCCCCTGTGTGTTATATGACGGGGGAATCTGGCGGATGTGGTACGGCGGCTTGCAGAGGCCTGGCACCCAACCTCGCGCGGAGAACTGGGAGGGCGTAATTCCTCAGGGTTGGGAATGTCGGATACGCATAGGTCTGGCTACTAGCCACGATGGCATTCATTGGACACGAGAAAACGGCGGTAAGCCAGTGTTAGATCTCGGGCCGATTGGCTCCACTGGCGACCTACAGATAATGCACCCGACAGTGCTTAAAGAAGAGGATGGCTACCGGATGTGGTATGCTTCCAATTCCATCAGCATTCCCCATACCATTTCTATGGCCACCAGCCCCGACGGCATCCACTGGCAAAAGTATCGCGATGGCGCACCTGTCCTCGGCCTGGGCTGGTATGTAACAGGGCCCGCAGTATACCGGCAGGGCGACGAATACCTGATGATCTATTCGCGCGAAGACCTTCAGCAAAACGTCTGGATTATAAGCGCGGCCGTCAGTCGCGACGGGTTTCACTGGCGTGTGCTTAACGAGGGTAAGTCAGTGGCCGACCCGGGCCCTCATCCTCCGGTTTCTGGTCCGCGCCCTGCCGAAGAGGGATCAGTGCATCATCCTTCAGGTATGATTCGTGAGGGCAATTGCTTGCGCTTCTGGTACACTGAGAATCCAGCCCAGGGGGCTTATCGCATCGGTGCTGGCAAGCTTACCTTTGATTGGCCTGCGCAGACCTCGCCATCCGCAGGCAAGCGGATAGACTCCGACTGGTTTTCATTGCCGGAGTAACTGTTGTCGTGCCAAGCCGAGAGTTCACCACAATGAGCGAAGCAGCTCGCACAGAGTTTGCCGTACCTCGGCGCCATATCTGCGGGAAGAGGAACGAACGATGATGACTGTGCACAGAATACCGAATACTGACAGTGCTACCGCCCGGGTGGGTGTACGTGTGCTATGGTTAATAGCTATGGCCGTTGCGCTTAACTTCACAACAGCGAGCAGCGCAAATCCGCGTTATGACGCCTGGCAAGCGCGGCACCCGTATACTCTAAGCGCGTGGAACACCCACGACAAAGGAGGTGGGGGTGAGCTGGACCTGGATTATTTCCTGGCGTCGGGGCTGAACACGGCGTGGGGTGGACGCTGCAGTTACAATTCGCAGAGGCCCTTCGCCGATCTGAAAGGTCTGCCCACTATATACACAGTGTATGCTGACCGCCAACCCGATTTAGAGGGATTCATTGCTGATTTGAACAAAGCTCGCGAGCACTATCCGAATATCATTGCTCTGTTACTTGGTGACGAGGTTGCGGGTGATGATGCCTTCACTCACTACCGGCAGATACGGGACTGGGTAGTCAATAACAAGGATCCCAAGATTTCCTCACTGCTGACCATAACTTCCGTTCCTGCTGGGAAACGAGTATCAGGGAGTAAGGGTATCCAGGATGCTTGGACCCATACCTGTGAGCGCATACAGCCAGATGTACTGTTGGCGCAGTTCTATCCGGGCCGCAGTGGGAATACAGTGGAGGGGGCATTCTACAGCAGCCTTGAGTGGTATTTCAACTGGGCGAAGAAAATGGACGTAGGAATGTGGTGCTGGAACCGGGCGTGGTCATCAGGGCCACCGCTGCCCAGCGAATCGCTGCTGCGCGTCCAGCGATATGCCAATTTGGCCTACGGGGTGCGAGGAATGGCTGACTTCCTGTGGATAGCTGATTCTTCGCCTACTATCAAGGATGGTGGCTATTGGAACATCAACGGGCCTAATCCCACGATTCTGTACAAGCGTCTTGCCCCTATCAACCACGAAATTGCTCGACTGGGCCCGACTATGCTGAAACTGACGCCGGTTCGCGTCTATCATATGGATAGTCGAGATGACGGTGACGGGGTGCATCACTTCTCGGATAGCGATGCCGACCTGCCTACTTGGATGCGCCGCACTGGGTTGCTGGCCAATGTCACCGGAGCGGCAAATAGAAATCACGTGATGGTCGGCTTCTTCCGGGATGATGCCGGTCAGGAGTACTTTATGGTGGTGAATAAAGACATCGGGCCCGGGCCGGGAGCAGACTTAGCCACGCCGATTCAACTCACCTTCCATCCCTCAGTAACTGGCCTGCAGCGTTTGAACCGGCAAACCGGCGAAGTTGAGAATATTGCGGTCAGGAGCGGCAATTATGTCTGGTCGCTGCCAGGGGGTACTGGGGATCTGTTCAAGTTCAATAATGGCACCGGCTTTGCTGGAGTGGAAGAGGTAGTGCGCCCTCGCCTGGTAAGTGCTAAGCCGGCGAGCGGCGGCACCCTGCCGCGCCTGCTGAATAACGTCCTGCGTTTCACGTTTGACCGTGACGCGACCCAGGTCCGGGCGGAGATTCGGCAAGTGGGCACAGATGGGGAGTTGCTTGCTGGGGACCTAGCAGAGAAGTTCACCTGTGAACTTAGCAAAAACAAGCGCACTATCACTTATCGTGAAAACGGGTCGGTACTGAAAGACGGCTGCGAGTACCGAGTAGTCCTTCACTGGGCGCAGGCGGTGCCGATGACTCTGTACGCAGTGCGCGGTGACGTCAACGGTGATAAGCAACGAACGACAGCGGACGTGGAGCTGGTCCAGGCTCAGGCGGGATCCAGTGATGGGCTTAGCCGCGCGGATATGAACGGTGACGGCGTAGTGGATAGGAACGACTACCAACTGGTTGATGGTATGGTCAACATTCCGCAGATAGACTGGAGCGAAAGCTTCGAAGATTATAGCGAGGGGCCACTCGCCGGCCAGGGCGGATGGCTGGAGCCGCAGACTTTGCCCGGCACCGTGCTCAATCGGGCCTGGGTGAATGGGTCCGCCGTGGTCAGCACCGAAGCCGG
>JALGTJ010000106.1 GCA_029821415.1 Candidatus Zipacnadia bacterium | reverse complement strand
CAACACCTCCTCAACGCTGCGGTCACTGGCTAATACAGTAGTCAGACCCTCTGCATTATCTATGCCAAAACGTTTATGAACTGTCGGTCTGCGCAGATCAGCATCAACAACAATAACCTGCTTCCCCTGTCGAGCCATCGTCAGAGCCAGGTTGGCAGCCACAAACGATTTGCCTTCGCTTGCTCCCGCCGATGTTATCACCAGGCTCTTAAGTTTCTGGTCCACCGAAGCGAAGTTCTTGGCATGGATGGTCTGGAAGGCTTCGGTCAGTGCGGACTTGGGTGCCGCCTGTGTGATTAGCATAGGCTCGTCCTCGGAGAGGCGAGGCACTGTCCCCAGGACTGCGGTACCCAGGAGCTCATTAATCTCGTCAGGATCCTTAATGCTGTCGTCCAGATATTCAACCAGCGCAGCCAACAAAAGACCAACAATGAGGCCCAACACGCAAGCCAACGCAATGTTCAGCTTGGTTCTGGGGCGGATAGGGAACTTCGGCGGGACGGCCGCCTCAACCAGCCGAGCGTGGGATAACTTCATAGCTTCGGCCACTTTGACCTCATGATACTTTTCCAACAGCAAAGTATATATTTTGTCAGCCACTTTCTGAGCGCGAATCAATCGGCCCAATTCCTTTTGTTCACTGGGCACTACTTCCAGTTGAGCCTCGGTCTTCCTTATTGACTGCTCCAAGGCAATCACCCGCTTGTGCGCAGCCAGCTCCTCAGCGCGACTGCTGGCTACGTCTATTAGCAGTTGATCGTGTACCGGATTGACCTCCTCGGTAGTTGAGGCGAGGACCGTTTCCAGTTGCTGGGACAGTTGTTGTCTAATCGTCTGGATTTGGCCATCCACCGCCTGTACTTGCCTACTTCGCGGGGTATACTCTTGAAGCAACCCGGCTCGCTTCTCTTCCAACTTGGCCAACTCTATCTCCAACTCCTCAACCACCCTATTTCTCTGTTGGGTCGAGCTTTGCAACCGAAATTGCTCCTGTTGAGAGAGCCTCTGCTCCGCAGCTTTGCGGCGAGCCTCGGCAGCCTCAGCATTGGCCTGGGCCTGGGCTAATGCTTCGGTCAGTGTCCCCAGCACCTCTATTTGCCGCTCCGCCTCTTTATCCAGGTCAGTTATGCCGGTAGCCAGCTTATACTGTTCAACCTGTTGCTCAGCAGTCGACAGATCTTGCCTTACCTTTGCTAACTGTTTCTCCAGAAAGCCCGCAGCGCTTTGCGCTGATTCGCGGCTGTACTCCTGGCTCTGGGATATGTAGTTGGTCGCAATGGAATTGGCGATCTTAGCGGCCAGCTCTGGCTGTGAGTTGTCCACGTGAATCTCGATGACATCGGTATCTCGAACCGCCTCAACTGAGACCTGTTTGCGAAACTCTTTGACAGTGGACTTCAGATCCAACTCCTTCATCACTGCCTCAATAATCGGCCGCCCGACCAGCAGCCGCCTGTGTGTCTCTATCGTTCGGATATGATTGACAGCTAACTCGCTGCCAATTATGGGAAGCTCTTCATAACGCATTGATTGAGGCGTTCCGGCCTCAATTAACAGCGCCGCCGTGGCCCGATACACCGGCTGCGTCAGCAAGTTGCCAATCACCACCACAGCAACCACAACCAGAAAGACTTCCAGAACTACCCACCGGCGCCTTTGGATGACTTGAAGATATTCGCGTAGCCCTATCTCCGATGATGAGTCAGACAAGATGTTAACTCCTTTCGATCAGTTCCACAGCTTCTCAAGACGAAAACTGGGTATATCTGCTCGGCCAACAGCAGCTTCAGAACCTCCCAAAGAGCCACCACAAATTCGCCACCGAGGACAATATGCCGGTCCAGTCCTGCCAGCGAAGCTTCTTAGATTCAGGCACGAAGACAATGTCGTCGTTCTGGATAGCCAACTCCTCCGAGCTGGCTCGCCCTTCCATAATCTTCTGCAGATTCACTGGCCTCGGCTGGCCATCCGGCGAAGCCTTATGCATCACCAGAGCATGTTCAGGAGCGGATTTCTCCGGAACGACGCCTCCAGCTTTGCTGATCATGTCAAGGATGGTGTCTCCGGGCTCAATGGTATAAACTCCCGGATTGACAACTGCTCCGAAAATGGCGGCCCGATTTCGGTTCGTGGGAACTATCACCGTATCACCGACAGCGCACAATACATCGGCTCGTGCGCTACCCTCGCGCAACAGCGACTCATAGTTAACGGTTCGGAGTTGCCCATTAGGACTGATAAGGTGAACGTGTCGCAGGTCGGCTGCCTTGGTGACCCCTCCGGCCATCGCTAATACAGTAGAGAGTTTCGCTTCCTTACTCAGATAATATGAGCCGGGCTGTCCCACCTCTCCCAGTACAGCCACTTCATTTCTGGCCTCTAAGATTAGCAGCGTATCTCCCGTGCCCATGCCGATGTCCGCGCTTGGCTCCTGGCCCGACAAGATGCCAGCCAGGTCTACCGGCACAGTACTCCGGTCTGGCTTAATCAACAGTGCCTGAGTTCGGTTAGCTCTGGTGGTACCAGTATCGGGATCTTGCAAAAAGCCACCCGCCAGCGCCAGAGCGTCAGATATCTTGCCATTGTCCGGCAACTGATAGCTACCCGGATTTTCTACCTCGCCGACTATGCTGACGACATTGCGCCGTCTGATAACGAGTGTATCTGCGGGCTGTAGGACGATGCCCTCGGCGGCACTGTCGCCCGCCAGCACTTTGCTCAGGTTAATAAGCTGGGGGGGCTCTCCGGCACGAAACAATGTGGCTGTCTGTCGCGAGGCATTGGCTGTTAATCCTTCGGCCAACGCAATGGCCTCGCGAATCCCGATCGGCTCGCCTCTGGGTAGGGCATATGCTCCTGGCTTTTCCACCTCGCCGAGTACATATATTTGCTGGGGGCGGTATCTGATCACATTGACCGTCACATCGGGATTGCGTAGTTCATTGCCCAGCGCTTCAGTCAACGCCGCAGTGATCTCACTGACTGTCTTCCCCGCAGCGACAAGCTCTCCCACATAAGGATATGAGAGTTTCCCGTCGGGACGAACCTCTATCGGGTTACGCGAATCAAAAGTAAGGTCGGGATGGCCCGCTACCGTTATCTGGAGTACATCGCCAGCATGCACGCGGTACGGGGCCGTAGCCGGCTCTGCCCCAACTGGGCAGACCATACCGCTCACTGTCAGTAGGATCCAGGCCAACGCAACACACTTCGTACGCAAGCAGCTCGTCATCAAGAAGGTCCCCCCTTCGTCGTGGAAGCAACTACTACTACACACGGATACAGCAAGACAACATACGGGCGAATTTCAGAGAAGCCTGGCCCGATGAGATAGGTCAGGCGGTCCAGCAATTCCAACTCGCACCCCCGCTGGCGTCAGGAGCGTTGCTGCAATTTCCGCGCCATTGATGGGCGACTCACGGCCGGCCGGAAGACAGTAGAACCGTGGCCGGCAAAATTAACATCTGGAGGCCAATTACGGGAACCCATGCTGTATAGCGGAGAGCAGGCGTTACGAGACTGCCAGCCCACGGAGGAACGGAGACTGCCAGGGAAGAATGTTATATTGAGGCAATGGCTTCTGCGAGCACCGCAGTCGCCTATCGGCATAGCTGATACAAAAGGATCCTGATAACCAGTTAATGGGCGGCATCGGCGCATTCAATATAATCTTGGCGCTGGGAGTGTTGTTGACAGCCGGCTTTGCGGGAGCATGGCTGGTCCGGCTGCTCCACCTGCCGTCGGTAACCGGCTATATCCTCGTCGGCATTCTCCTGGGACCCAGTGGCCTGAATATGATTCGGGCCGAAATGCTAGCATCACATCTGCACATATTCACCGTTATCGCACTGATGTTGATTGCTTTCGCTATCGGTGAGCGTTTTGATCTACAACAGTTGCGCCGCTCAGCCCGCGCTGTGACCCGAGTAAGTCTAGGCGAGTCGCTGGGAAGCTTTGCTGTAGTGGCGCTTGTCATTAGTCTAGTATCTTGGCTAACCGGCATAGGTGCAGAGAATGCTGGACCTCCCCTATGGATATCAGTAGCCTTCATTTGTGCAGCAATTGCGGTGGCCACTGCCCCGGCGGCCACCGTTGCGGTATTCCGTGAGTCGGGGGCTTCGGGACCACTGACACGGCTTGCTCTTTCCAGCGTGGTGGTAAACAACGCTTTGAGCATTACACTTTTCGGCCTGGTTGTTGCTGCCGTGAAGATGTTGCTGGGAACCTCACTGGACGGTGGCTGGGTGCGGGGCGTGCTGCCGATAGCCAATACGATTGCGTCTCTGGCGGTAGGCTTTGGCATTGGAATTGGCACGGATCTTGTTGTACACAAGCTCACCCGCCGCGATGACGTACTGGTCGTGGCGCTTGCTGCGGTTTTCTTTACAGGAGGTCTTGCCAGCTTTGCTGGCCTTTCACCATTGCTCGCCGGCATCGCCGCCGGATTTGCGGTCGTTAACCGCGACCGTCGCGATGTCCGGGCATTCCGCGCACTCAACGATTTCGAGCCGCCTCTATATGGCCTGTTTTTTGCTCTGGCCGGGGCGGAGCTGCACTTGAAGGGACTACTGGCAGCCGGAGTGCTGGGCATAGCCTTTGTTCTCGCACGCGCAGCCGGAAAATACCTCGGGGCGTGGCTGGGAGCGCGGTCCGCCGACCTTCCCCGCCAGCAGTCTAATCTCATTGGTCTTGCCTTACTGCCGCAAGCAGGCCTGGCTATTGGTCTAGCGTACTTGGTCAGACAGGACCCGGCCCTGGAATCGCTACGCACAATAGTCATTGACGTTGTGATTACCAGTGTCGTGATCAACGAACTGATTGGCGCACCACTGGTGCGTTACGTTGCTATTGCCTCCGGGGAAGCCAAGCGAAGCCAATATCGTGCCGTGGACCTGGCCTAAACTTCAGCCCCACACCCAGCCTGAAGGCTACGTAATAGCGCTGTTAGACAACCCTGACAGCGCCGCTGGGGTAGTGCGCATTGCCACTTTGCTGGCTTACCACTATCGCGCCGACCCGGTAGCCCTGCACATTCCTGCGCCACAGCCTACCGCCGAGGACTTCTGGAATGACTCATGTCGGCAAATTCGTTGGGCTATGAATTGGATTGTCACTGCGAAATCGCCCAAGATATGTGGTCAGGAGTGCAGCAGGCCACCCAAGCCTACAATACGCAGGCGGTGGTTGTTGCTCACCCCGGTGCTCAGCAGGGCGCGCAGTTTTGCCGGAGTGTGGATGCGTTGGCTCGCGAAGCGCTCTGCCCGGTAGTAGCATTGAGATTAACCGGCGAGTTACATACTGAGCGGATATTGGTTCCTATAACCGACGTTGATGATTTCACCGTCGTCTACCCAATGGTACGCGCCCTGGCTACGGTGATGGAGCATCGCATAACTGTGCTGCACCTTATGCCCCCCGATACCCCACACACTCAACTCGATCTCAGTGAAGACTACCTATCTGGCTGGCAACGGTGCCAGGACCTCCCTTGCGAGGCTCACTACACGGCAGTAGCCACCGAATCACGAGTGCATCATATCCTCCAGGCGGCGCACGATCATGACATTGTCGTGATGGCCACTGGAATGCGCGGCGGGCTACGCCGCCTCTTCTTCGGTTCTCTAGCCGAAGACGTGGCCATACGCATAAACCGCCCTATGATTATTATGCGCGGGGGGATGGAATCACAGACGCTCCACGAATCGGTGTAATGCTCGTGCTTGCCGCAAGCTGCAGTTGGCATCACCCTGGCAACCGACCCCGCCTCAATAATAACCCCGCGCCTCGCCGGGGAGGCCAGCCATGTTGCATAGCCCTGCTGCTCAGGACAGAGATAGGGGTAAACTGCCCTCCTCGCGCAGAACCCGCGAGATGACTGGCAAACTGATCTGCCAAGCGCCATGGGGAACATCCTCGGTAATGCCCAGCAGAAAACGATCACCCGGGGCGACATCGCGCAAGATCTGCCGGGTATGGGCTGCAATTTCGTCAGGAGGCAGCAGATGGACGGGAGAGGGAAAATTCATCCAGATAATCTTATCACGCCAGAGTCGCCGGGCCTCAGCTAACTCCAGGTCGCCATCCGGAACCGGACTAAAGCCTTCAATGATATCAATCTGAGAGTCGGCGACCGCCTCGGCTATCGCTTTCATCCGCCCATCCATATGGACAGCCAGCAGCTTGCCCTGAGCATGCAGGCAGGAGGCAAATTCATCGTAGCAAGGCAGGCAGTAGTCTCGGAACAGTTGCGGGCTTACCATATCACTGGTCATATTCTCGGCCATGTGGACTACCAAGGCGGGGCTGTTAGCCGCGAGGCGATATTGCTCGCGCTGGCGCTCGAACAAAACCTCATAGAGGCCCTGAAACAGCTTGGGGTGCTCACGAATATCAATGGCGAACTGTTCGATGCCCAGCAGGTACCATAACATAACCATCAGGGGGCTCGGCGCCATCCATCCACCGAAGACGAATCCGTCATCCCCTACGATCTGGGCTTGGGCCACGAATTTGTCAGGACAACGGCTGTCGTCCACATTATCATAGGTAGGATGGTAGACTTCGTCACGGATGATATACTCAACTACCGCATAATCCTCGGGCTGCTTGACGGGGTATTCCAATAGCCGGCTAGTTCCATAAGCGCCACCTCCCCGCCAGGTTTGGTGCACCTCTCCGACCGGCGTACGCAGCGTCTCGCGTACCAGCAGCCGGCCATGATCCCACGATTCGCGGCGTACTACCTCCACGTGGGGACGGATGGCTGAACCGGTGCCCAGCCCCCCTGCATCAATGTTAAGCAGCTCCCCTTCGCCGATTATCGCCAGGCCCTCATTCCGCAACTGTCGCTCGATCTCTCCCCGGGGCGGTTGCGGCATCTTGCACGTAAAGGGCACGCGATCAGCCATTTCGCCCCGCAGGACAGCCACAATACGCTGGTGCAATGTCATTAGCTATTCCCTTGGTCTGTAATTAAAGGGGCCTGCATAGCTGCACCCCTGTGCGAGTCTATCCTTCGCCTAGTCGCAGGGCAGGCCCCAAATGACGCTGCCATGCTATAGCCCACAGAGCACAGCTATTAGCTGCTGGCTCACGGCGGCCTAACTCTGCTCGGCAACCACAGTCGTACGAATGATGCGGAACGAATAGTGGGCATCATCGGGTGCCGCATCGGAGGCCCAGCCAGCTATGGCTGACCCGCCGGAAATACTCACCTTCATAGAGCGCGGTATCTCAAAGATCGCGCAGCTCATCCCTGCCAGCGGCATCTCCCTGGCAGTACAGCGCAAACTACCCCCCTCAAAGCTTGTCCAGTGCTCAAGGAAATTCTCCGGAATCGGCGGCCCTGCCTCCGGGTTGCTATTGTACCACTGATCGTAGCGCAAGTGCATCCCCCATAGGTTATCAACGCGGAAGCGTACTGGGGTGACCTCAGCAATTTCGTCATAGCGGCGGAAATCCTCAGTCGGCTCCGCTTCCAGCGTTATGTAACCGGGTGGTGTACAAGCGCTGCCAATCACAGCTACTCGCACAATGGGACGGTCCTCAGTGATCACGATGCTATCAGCCGGCGTTTGCGACAAGGTCTTGGCATCCGTATTAATCGGAAGCAGCTCTACTCCATGGAACTCACTGCCATAGTATTGGTGGCGATTGACCTGAATGTTGGGGTAGTTAAACGGAAAGTTGTACTCATAGGTCTCCAAGCTCAACTTCTTTCTTTCTTGGATCGGATCGTTCTCGTAACCTGGTACTCTCTGCTGTTCAGACATTGACTTCCCTCTTCTTTCAGACTTTTCCCTGTACTCCAGTACAGGTGTGATGGATACGCCTCGCCTTTCAATCTTCGCTGGGTCTTCATCAATACCTTCTCCGGACCAGCAGCAACCCCGAACCAAATTTAGCCATCAGCCGCTCCCATCCTCTCCTGTGATTCTAACATCCGGCACTGCTGTTGGTACCCCATTCGCTATACCGACCTCTCCCCGTCACCCACCATGGGCTTGATTCGGGTAATCCGTTAGGGTATCATTAACTTAGCTAAGCCCCCGATTCCAATAAGGGATGTGCTGACATGAATAGCTTTCAGCGATTAACCATTCTCATCGTTGTCATTGCTGTGTTAGTCCTCACAATGATAGGCAAAGTGTCATTGCTGTGTTAGTCCTCACAATGATAGGCAAAGAAAGCAGATTGGCGGCTGCACCCGAAGAAGCGAGTGAGATGAAAACAGCCCGCCAGCGAATTGCTGAGAACCTGGGCATGATGTACAACGATGACAATGTTGATGCGCAAACCGAAACGCCCGAGCAGTTTCTTAGTGCCCGCCTGCGTCCCATGGCCCACACTCAGATTGACGTGGTCACCTTTGACCCCTGTGACGTGGACAATATCGCTATCTATCCCAGCGAGGTCCTGGAATTCACTAAGGTCTACCCGCTGGCTGTGGCCGGTCACGACCCGGTAGCTCTGGCCCTGCAGTTCTGTCACGACAACGGCCTTCAATTCTACCCCTCGTTTCGGATGAACGATGTCCACGAGTCATTGCACAAAGACTGGTGGCGCACCGCCCAATGGAAGCGCGACCATCCCGAATACTTGATGGGCAGACACGGTGACAACACCCGTTATCCCCTTTCTTCGCCCCGTGCTTGGTGGGCG
>JALGTJ010000105.1 GCA_029821415.1 Candidatus Zipacnadia bacterium | reverse complement strand
CTCGTCAAGATCGGGGAAGTCGGGCGAGGTGCCCAGGTTAGCATTGACTTTGGTGGACAATCCTGCCCCGATGGCCAAGGGGCGCACCGGGCCCTGGGCATTGCCGAACACCACGATTTCTCCAGAGCTGATGCCAGCCTGGAGCCTGTCAATGGGTATCTGCTCTTGCGCGGCGATCTCGGCCAGAGTCTCTTTGTCGGATACTTTCAGTGGGTCAATTGCTGAAGACATTTGTATACACAATCCAATGCTAAGCGATTAAAGATATGAAGAGATGCGGCATGAGACACAGCCACCAATTCAGGGTATATTATATACCGTCTTCCGGAAGGTGTGCAACCGGGCAAGCACCCCGTGCAGGCAGCGCTGCCGCCTGCTGCATGCCGGTATTAGCTCGCTGCTGGGACCGGTGATAGGCAAGAGTAGTCAGGGTTTGGAAGGTGGGATCAACCAGCTTCGAGATCCTCGTCGAGCAGTTCAGCGGCTTCTGCAATCTCCTGCACAGCTTCATCGCTCTGGTTGGTGTTCGCGAACTGCTTTAGCACTTCACCGGCCTCTGGGGCACCCAGTTTGGCGAGGGCAATTGCAACCTCGCGGCGAACCAAATCCTCGGGGTCATTCAGCGCCTTCAGTAACGCTTCGGTGGCGTACTTCTTCTGGCCGATCTGGCCGAGAGCTTTAGCACTGTGCAGACGCACACTCCACTCGGGGTCTGTCAGCGCTTGGACCAAGGGCTGCACCCCCTTACGGCTACCTACCTGGCCCAGCGCACGCGCTGCGGCCATGCGCGTGACCCAATCACTGTCTTGCAGCAAGCGACTGAGGGGCTCGACAGCATTAGCTGTTCCGATTGATCCCAATCCTTGAGCGACGGCGCAGCGCACTGAAGGATATGGTGAGTCAACCAATGCAGACAGATGTCTTACGGACGAATGCTTTCCCAACTGCCCTAAAGCAACGGCCGCGGCTGCTACAACGCGTTCGTCGGGATTTTGCAAGGCCTTGGTCAGGGCATGGCGGGCCCGGTCATCGCCAATATTACCGAGGACCGCGACGATATAGAGACGCAAGGCGCGGTCAGCGCTTTCCAGCTTTTCAAGCAAAGCGGGGACGGCCTGTGAGCCGATGTGAGCCAGTGCCGTTGCTGCTGCACTGCGGACATCTTCGCTGAACGAGCTTAGCGCAGAGACCAGCGGGTCTATGGCTATGCTGCTGCGGATCTGGCCCAGAGCCTCAGTGGCGGCTCGCGCCAGTTCAATATTGTCTGACGACAGGACTTCAATAAGTGGCTCAATGGCACGCTTGGATTTGAGGTCGCCCAAGGCGGTTACCGCAGCCCGCTGCACCTCAATATTAGGATCGTTGAGCCGGGCGATAAGCTGCTGGGCAACGGAGGCGTCGCCGATGTTGCCCAGAGCCTCAGCCGCCCATTTTCGCGCCAGTTGGTCTTTGCCAATTAGGGCATCAAGTAACGGGGAAACTGCTGGCGCGCCTATATTGCTGAGCGCTTCAGCGGCGACACGCTGGACGTTCTTACTGGTATCGCTGAGGCTGCGAATCAATGGCTCTACCGATCGCTCGTCGCCGATTTCGCTCAATCCTCGGGCAGCGGCCATACGGACCTTATAGTCCCCATTGTCCAGCAGCTTGATCAGCTGTGGCACTGCCGGTGAGCCAATCTCCACTAACGCGTCGATGATTTCCTGTCGCTCCTGACTACCTTTGGCGTCGGCCAGACTATTGGCCAGCTTGGTAATGCTGTGTTTAGAGACAGCCACGATATAGCCTCGGTCTAACGCTCACTTGTGGTTTATTCAGTTCTCGGGCAGGTACAATCCATTTGCCATGATGATGTCGGCATCCCAGCCGTTGCTTAGTTCCAGTACCTGCGGGTGTGTGCTAACCAGAGGGACGCCAAATATCCGGCTCGCTGACGTCTGCCCGCCTCCGCATCAACTCCCTGGTAGTGGCTGGGCCTCCGAGGCATCTTCCGCCCCGGCTAATAATGACCGCGGAGGCCCGATAGGCGTTGTGCGACGACGTTGCCGGTCTTGTGTGTGTTTATCTTGGGGCTGGAACTGGTGGCCCAGGTGCCGGCGGAGTAGCTTTGGGCGGACCTCCCTTGGGCTCGGCTGCTTCTGGCTTTGTTTCAGGCGCTTCGCTTTCTTTTGGGGCTTTCTCAATGCTCTTGGGTGCTTCCTGAGGCGAGACACCCAATTTCTCTTGCAATGCGGTAAGCTTCTCGCGGGCCAGCTTGGCGAGTTCCTCCTGCTTTTCCTCGAGCTCCGTCAGTGCCGCACTGCTGCCGCTGAGGATAAGCTGGATGCTCGCAGCTTCGTCAGCATCATCGTTGCTGCTCGCCTTGTTGGCCAGAGCACGCAGTTGAGTGGTAGCTTTCTTGAGTTCATCTATAGCTGCTGAGACATTGCCGGCTTCGAGACTTTGCAGCCCTTGATTGAGCTGCATGCCGATCTGTCGCTTCTCCACCTGGTATTGCTGAATGCGGGCCTGTTTCTCCTGGAGTGCCTGTAAGTCAGCTTGCTTCTTGGCCCACAATGCATACCACGCCAGAGCAGCCAGCACGATTATGAGTACAATCACAAACCATACCCCGCGGCTACCTCCAGCGGATTTAGGCGGCTCTATCTCAATATCGATCTCTTCTGTTTCCGGGCCCTCTTCCTGCTCGCCACCTTCTATATTCTTTTCCTCGTCGGACATATTTGCCGTCCTCCCTTCACACGCGGTTCTCAGGTGAAACACTGAGCCTGACTCCCATTATAGGGAACCGTGTAGAGTCTGTCAAGGAATTGGCGCAGGGCCGTTTGGCCCGGATCCAAGCAGATTACGGCTCTCAGTCGGCCACCCAGTCTACAAACTCATCGAAGGACTCTGAGAAGCCTTTGAGCGTACGCACACAGGGCAGAAAATCATCAAACTGGTCCACC
The DNA here is from genome assembly GCA_029821415.1 of Candidatus Zipacnadia bacterium. Classification (GTDB taxonomy): domain Bacteria; phylum Armatimonadota; class Zipacnadia; order Zipacnadales; family Zipacnadaceae; genus JALGTD01. The sequence continues at coordinate 1,866 of JALGTJ010000105.1, read as the reverse complement.
GTCATGCCATCGGGCTCATAAGCCTTGCGAAACAGCTCGCTTTTATACAGCTTTTCCATAACCTCGGGGGGCACCGGCGTCCACATGCCGTCTGGGTTAAGCTCACGCGGCTCGCTGTCGAATTCCTCTTGGCGATTGGGGAAAATTGTGATGAAACACGACACTTCCGGCTCGCGATGAATTGAGCGCAGGACGTTCCACGGGCCTCGCCCTGATGCCGGCAGCATCTTGGTCTTCTTTAACCCCATACCGCCCCGCATCGGGTCCATGCACAACAGCCGATACTCACGCTGACGGATCGCCGTAGTACACCAGGTCTTGACTTCCTCCCAGTCGCTGACACCGGCTTCTTGCAGCTCTTCACCGACGGGGTCATCCAGGCGGCCGTCCATCTGGGTGCGGAAGCTTACTGGAGCCGTGCTGTTCTTCTCGATGACCGCGCCGAAGGCGATCTGCTGGGGTAGGGAATAATTGACGGTGATGTTGACGCCCATACGCTTACTGGTCAGTTCAGCGGCTGCGGTAAGCCCGGCCTTGGTCCCCGGCACCTTGAAGACGGTGTTAGGAGTTCCCCCCAGCGCCTCCTCCAGCCGGGGCCAGACGTAGTTGGCCTGATCGATCATACTGTCGGCGTCGGCGGAGTTTTTGGGATTAAGTTGTAGGCTCACATAACCGATGCGTTCGTCAGTCAATTCCCAGATTGGACGCAGCAGCTTGCAGTTGGCTACCACAACTGCAATGGTCATCTCGTAGGCGAGTTGCAGCGCGTCCATATCCGGGTTTTCTTCGCGCATTCGATCGCGGACCGCTGTCCAGCGTTCCGGTTCTTCCTTGCGGGCAATATTGACCAGTTGCGGGTTGGTGGTAACCAGGCAGGCGCCCTTGCGCATCGCCTCGCGCAGGTGGGCCGCATAGTCGTTGCCCCAGAAGGTGTTTACCTCGCCTTGGAGAGCCATGCGGGCCAAACGAGCCAGATTGCTCTCTTCAATTTCCCGAACTGTCTCTTTAGCCTGCTTGACCAGATCATCGCGACCCCACTGGGACAGCAAGGCGTAGTTCGTAGCGGTTTCGGCATCTAATTGGGCCTGGTCTATCTTCGGAGAACCATCTGATTCCACTACGATATTCTCCTTCAAGCCCCAGTCGGCGAGCACCGATTGCAGGTCAATGGCGTTGGCGCAGAGCACTTGGGCGATTTCGTCCTGGCGGTCCTCCGAGGCCTTGGCGTATTCGCTGTTCAGCTCCTCTCGCCACGAATCCAGCGTACTGGATAGATCCTGAGGGGCGGTTCGGAATATTAGATCCTGCAACAGTTCAACATCTTGGTCTCTCATCTGAATTGCTCCCTGCAAGATATCATAGAAATTGTCAATGCGGCGGTGCTGATGTGCTGCTTAGTCGGGTAGTAGCTTGGCGAGTTCCGGACCGATCTGCCAGCTTCCAGTACCCTCAAAGCGGTGCACAACCTCTTCGTAGACGCCCTGTAGATAGACGTGGGTTTCTACGTCGGTGCCGCAGATCTTCTTGTCGCCCGCACGTACCAGATCGGCATGCTCATCCATATATGCGAAACGAGCCTGGGTACCGGCGACAAGGTAGCAGGTATTGAGATTGGTCTTCCCGATCAAGCTTCGCGGCACGTCGGCAGCGCCAGTGCCCCCATGCTGAGCGAAGGGAGCGTAGATGCCGGTCTCTTCAATGATCGTCCGCTGGACGACCTCCAACTTGCGGGTATCGGTCGGATGCTTCTCTCCGCTCTTAGCGGCGTGCTTCATACCAATATCATAGGCGATGCCTTCGGCTCCGGTGTAGCCTATGAAAGAGGCAGCCAGATGAGCGAACTCGGCGAGCTGCTCATCAGACATT
>JALGTJ010000104.1 GCA_029821415.1 Candidatus Zipacnadia bacterium | reverse complement strand
CCGATGACATACCAGCAGCAACTCAATTAGGGTAAAGCCGGACGATACTGCCTGAGCAATGCGCTCAGGCAGTCGTCCTTTTCGGGGCCGATTTGCACTCCGCCGAGGGAGGAGAAAAACCCTTTGTGGACAGACGGTCGGGGCGGGGGTGCCCCTCCCACAGTATTGGGCGCACGTGCTAGGTCGGGGCATCCACCTTCGCTTTCTGCTTCGCAAAAGCTACAGACACAGGCAGGATGCCTGTGCCACTGAACGGCAACGCCACAGGAGGCGTGTGGACAGGCGGGACGCCTGTCCTACTGTACGGCGTCGAGGTAGCGGGCGATGTAGTTCTTCTGGCGATATTCGGCGACCATTTCGGCGTCCAGCGGATACTGGCCAAACTCGCGAGTGGCCTGTACCATTGCCCGGTAGTTTTCCGGCCTCACCGCCGGATGGATAGAGTTGCTGGAGGCCATTATATGCCCGCCACCGACCGACGCCTTGGCGATGGTCTCCTTGACGCCTTCAACAACGTCGTCCGGGGTCCCGTGGCATAAAAGCTCGGTACAGTCCACATTGCCGGCGACGGCGATACGATCACCATACTTCGCTTTCACTTCGCCGATATCCATACTCGCCAGCGGCTCAATCGGGTCCAGGCAGTCAATGCCGGCATCCACAATCATATCCAAGATCGGCCATAAGTTGCCGTCGGTGTGCTTGATGAAGGGAACGCCATTCCGGTGGGCCGCATCCACGCACTCCTGGAGGTAAGGCAGGCAAAACTCGGCAAAATGCTCAGGAGACATAATCGGTGCGAGGCGGTGAGCGTAATCATCACCAGTGAGCAGGACATCAGCCCCCCTTTGCGCCGCGCGCTCCAGCACTCGGGCCTTGTAGTCGGTAACCATCCGGGCCAGACGATGGGCGAATTCGGGATTAGTGATATAATCCATCAGCAGCTTGTCCATCCCGCGTAGGTAATGGCTGAACTCAAAACCATCGTGACCCAAAAAGACGATGGCCTTCTTGCCCTTGAAGCGTTCAACTGCCGCCTGCAGGCTGTCCAACCGATAGTCAGCATCAGGATCGGGCGGCTTATAGTCGGCCAAATCCGTTGCATCTTCCAGAGGATGACCTACTGCATACGCGACGCCATACGGTGCTGTGCGCCAGAGGATTCCCCATTCGTCGCGGACGGTATTCTCGTCAATTCGCTGGGTCGGCCGCCAGTCCTCAAAGACGGTAACGGCATCAAGGTCCTCCGCCTCACAGAAATCCAGATAGCTGATGTCGCCGTAGAGTGCTTCAATGACGGGGCGATCAATGATAAGTTCCCAAAGCGGTACCCGATCAGGCTGCTCCCGACGCAATGCTGTCATGAATCGCTGTTGTCCGGTCATTTCAGCCTCCTTGACTATGCCACTGGAAACCTATTTCAGGATCAAATGGGTCGCGGCGCAGCTCGTCAGGCTCATCGTAGTCGTAGTGCTCACTGGGAACATTGAGCATTAGAATAGTCTCAGCAGCGACAGGTGTGAAGCCATGCCAGACCCCCGCAGGTACGCGCACTATCAACGGATTAAGTATGCCCAGGATGAAGCTGTTGGTCTCGCCACAGGTGGGCGAATCTTCCCGATCGTCATACAGACCCAGTCGGGCGGTGCCCTGCACGCAGCATATCATATCCACCTGGTGCTGGTGACAGTGCCACGCCTTGACAATGCCCGGATAGCAGGCGGTGACATAAACTTGCCCAAACTGGGTGAACAGCTCGTCGTCGTCGCGCAATATTTCCATCAGATAGCCGCGCTCATCAGGAATTAAGCGTAATCGCTTGGTCACAACGCCATCAATCATCGGCATCCACTCCTGAATATCTCAAGTTGCCCGACATTCGCTTGCAAAGCCACAGGTAGCCGAGCGGCAGTTAATTAGTCCTGTTCACCAGGGCTGGGCATATCCACGCCGACATAGTGGTTTTGAAAATTGCTCTGCGCTAGGGCCGTAACATCTGCAATAGTCAGTTGTTCTATTTGAGTCGTTTCGTCAGCGAAGCTGGCCGGTGGGAGGCCCAGCATCTGCATTTGGCCTAAATGCACTGCCAGACCAGCAGCAGTGAGCATAATGCGGGCACGGCTATTAATCAATTTCTGTTTGCCCTGCTGCAGCTCCTCGGGGCGAATAGCACCTGCGCCCAGCGAGTTGATATGGCGCAGCAGTTGTTCGTGTACGTTGCCGACAACATTGGGAGCGCACTCTGCGTAGATCGCCAGATGGGGCCGGTTGCTCATCGTCACCGGCAATACGGTTAGGGGCGTCCGCTGCGATAGCAGCGCGAAGGGTAAGTTCAGAGCCAGAGCATGGAACAAACTGCGGTCACGAGCGAGCCGGCCCTGCGCCCCACCAAGAATGTTATAGAGCAACTGACCGACGAGGAAGCCCGGTTGCCCCGGGCCAGGAAGGCCCACTCCAACAACCATAGTCGCCACTCGCGCGCGGGGGGTACTGCCAACCCGAACCCGGGAGTCTGGATAGCAGCTTCGGTCCGGACTGGGCGCAGCCATCCCGCGTTTGACTGTACCCAGGGCATCTTCCACCAGGCGTAGCGCTTGCTCATTGGACAGTGGAGAGACCACTACGACCGTGGCGTTAGCCGCCTGCAGGTATTTGCGAGCGAAATCGCTGGCTTGCTGGGGCGTAATCTGGGCCACCTGCTCAGGCTTGCCAAAGACAGGTTGAGCACCTGCCATATCATTAAGCATAGCCTCGCGAAACCGATAATAAGCCCGCTCCGCCGGCCGCTGCATCATATTCTGGTACTCCTCTGCGAGACGTTGCCGTCCTTTCTCCAACAGCTCGGGCTGGATATCAGGGGCAAACAGACCAGCACGGACCAGTCTGAGCACCTGCTCCAAACGCGCTGAGGTACAGAGCGCATACATCTGCAGGTAATCCCACTCCACCCGCCACTGCACACTGCCTGCATCGCGGAGGTGCGAGGCCACCTCGGCAAAGCTATCATCATCAGCTAACAACTGCTCGACGCGGGCGCGATTGTGTTCGTGTAGCAGCGCACGAAGCCCCACCGGTTGCACAATTCCGGCTCCCACCCGAAAGCCAACAAAGACAGAAGCAACATCTGAAGCGGGATGGGGGCAGGTTACCACCGATAGGCCGTTATCCAGGACGGTGCTGCGGACTTCTGCCCCATAGCATACAGTGCCCAGCACTGCACTCAACGCTGCCACTACCACCGCCAGGCAGCACATCTGCCAGACAGGCCTCACCTCAACCACGCCTCCTCAGCCCCCTCGGCAGTACGCTTCGGTCGTATGATCACCAGGCTATAGTTGTCTATTCCCAGATACTTCTGGGCTGTCTGCTGAACCTGTTGCGGCGTGATTTGGTTGATTAGATCAATATAATCCACTGCGAACTGGTAGCTGTCTATGGCCTCATAGAAGGCCAGTGAATCAACTTGGTCAATGTAGGCCTCGTTGCTGAAGGCATAGTCGGCGTATATAGCTTGCTTGGCCTCAGCGATCACTTCATCGCTCACCGGAGTGGTACGCAGTTGGTCGATCATCTCCAGGATGGCACTGCGCAGATCCAGCTCATGGGCGGGCTGGGTAACGGCGGTGATGGTGAACAGACCCGGCCAGCGTTGGGTAAGATAGTTGACCGCCGCAGCTTCCAGCAGGTTGTCCTCGCCGGCCTCACGAGTCATAGACTCAAGCTCATTGCTTAGCATTACATAGATCAGATCCATCGCACATACTTCACGCTTGGCGGCAATGCCAGGGCCGTGCCAGGCCCACTCCAGCAGAGTTGAGGAATCCTCCAAGTACTCGATGTGGGAGCGCACCTCGGTTTGCGGTGGTTCCGGAGCCGGAGGATCAGGTAACTGTCCCGATGGATAGGCGCCGAAGGCTTGCTTTGCCAGCGCAAAAAAGTCGTCCGGCCGTACATCACCTACTGCCACCAACGCCGCGTTGTTAGGATGATAGAAGGTGTTGTAAAAGCTCTGGACAGCCTCTATTCCCAGGCTCTTGACTTGGTCAGGCTCACCGGGGACGGGGTGGCCGTAAGGATGCTCGGTAAATGCTATTTTCCAGGTAAAAAGTTCCGCCAACGCCGAGGTGGTGGTGAGGCGGTCAGCCAGCTCCCGGGAGATGATGCTTCGTTGGTGGGCCACTGCTTCTGCAGTGAGCTTCGCGGCAAAAACGCTCTGAGCCAGCTTGGGGATGATCTGATCTGTATATTGCGAGGAAGCCGCCACCGTAACCTGAGTGAAGTCACGCGTGGCCATACCGTTGATATAGCCGCCCATGTTCTCAATCCACGGCCCCAACCCCTCCTCATTGCTGCGCTCTTCAAAAAGCAAATGCTCCACCATGTGGGCTACACCACTGTTGTCTGCGCTCTCGTAGCCAGAGCCGGCTCTGATGACCAGGCCAATGGCAACGACCGGCCACTGGCGCTCAGACTTGACGATTACGCGCAGGCCGTTGTCCAGCGTAGTGGCGGAGATATTGTCTGGATTCAAAATCGGAGCCGCAGCGACAGTGGCACCAACAGATAATAACAAAGCAACTACAAGAATAAGTTGTCTTCGCACCTCAGTACCTTCCTCAGGTGGAGCAAAGTAACTTAAATGGGGCCATGCAATCATCCGGCCATCCCGAGAATATCATCAGAGCGGCTGTACGTCAAGCCGAGGCAAAGTCCTCCGGCCAGCGGGCAGCCAACTCCATAGTGGTCAATAAGTCTACCTGATTATGATAAATGATTGTGGCCAGTTCGTCACTCTCTCCCGTATCCACAAAACGATGATAGGCAGCGGGAATCAGACTACCGGGTATATCACCTTCACGGCGCCGCCGGCATATCCGCCTCTCCAAGGTGATCAGACGATGATCGGGAACGGACACTTAGCATATCCACATGGCGCGCAACCTCCAGACGCCATTCCATACCATAGTAAGAAGCACGACTCTGCAGGTAGGGCACGTCAAAGCTGCGGCCATTGAAGCTGACCAGCACCTGGACTTCGCGCAGCATCCGGTTGGTGGCGGCCAATACAGCCGGCTCTTCGCCATAATGACGCGCCAGCAATTGATGAATGTGAGGGCCGCGGGTGCCAATATGCAGGATGCCAACCAGGAAGAGAGGTGTGCCCCCGAGACCGGTCGTCTCTATATCCAGGAAAGCCAACTGGTGATGTTCGCAGGCCACAAATCCTTCACAGCTCAGTAGGGTCTCCCAGGCGGATGTTACGATCTGCTCGGCCCAGTCACCGACCTGCCCTGGAACCAACCGAATGCTTAAATAATGGCCCTGGCTGCCTCCCATCTCCCAGGATGGCGGCATCTGCCCGCTTGCGCGCACTACCCTCTCGGTCTGGGCCTGCCCAGCAGAGCCTTGAGCAGGGCTCGCGTCTCCTTCAGCCCGGTGCGATGCTGCCAATTTCTTCCGAACCTTATGAGGTAATGGCATAACTCTCTACTTCACTCAGCCAATGAGGAAGCTAACCAGCGCAGCGTTTCCGGTTCTATACGGGCCAACTTCTGAGCTTGTTCAAGGGCCTGTTGCCAATGCTCGGCGGAAGCTGCCCGTTCCGGCTCGGACAGGGATGGCTCAGTACCCGCTGGAGCCTCCTCGATTTGTCGTGACAGTTCCTGCCAGGCAGCCACGATCGCTTCGTAGCGCTGGCTAACCTCCCAGTAGGAGATATTCCCTTCGTCAAGCAGCTCCGGAGGAGGCTCGGCGAAGAACCGCGCTGCAGCCTGACGGGAGGAAATAATGAGCGGGATCGCTGTACTAGCCCACGATTTCAACTGTTCGCGGCTCGTGGTGTTTCGTGCATCGAGCGCCTCGCGTAGGAGCTTAACCAATTCCTCACAGGCGGCCGAGCCGGCCGGCTGCTTCATCAGCTCTCGTTGCTGCCAGGCAAGACTGGACTGCAGAAGCACTGACTTGATGGTGGCCGCGGTATCTGCGGGCCGGCGGCGAACAGTGAGGGCAAACCGGAAGCCAGAGAGCGCCCCCTGTGGCCAGAGTGCCGGCACCTTGCTGGTCTGCCATACATCAAGAAATGCCTGCGGATCCAGCTTCATCGCATGCTCAGCCCCTGGCTGCAACAGGTACAGTTCTTTTTCGGCAGGACGATAGCCGGTAATCAGGCACCAGTGGGCATTCTCCTCACCGTAGGCAACCAATAGCGGACGGTCCTGCAGCAAGCAACTGGTAGCATTGTCCAACAGCCCTGCGGGGGTGGCAGAGGTCCACAGGTTGTAGCCAAACCCCATCTCTTCAGCAATGGCCGTCGCCGGGTTGCGGTAGAAGACTTGCGCCAGCTCCGGCCTGTCCACGGCAAACGTGAGGGTAAAGGGCAATCCAGAGATAACCACAACCTCGTCCATTGAGATCTGCCCACCAGCTTGGCGGAGTAGGGAATGTATTGCCGCGAGCAATTCCATGGCCGGCTGGCCAGGATATTGTTTGAGCGGAGGAACATTATCCAGTACGCGAGCCTGTTGACGCTGCATTGCCAGGCGAGCCTTTTCTGTTTCCGCCTTCTCCACATAATAGCGTAGCCCTATCACCTGGCGCGCGGTAACTGCCGCCTGGGTATCAGGGTACTTTTCGGCTACCTGTTCGTACAGGGCCAGAGCCTGCCGGGGGTTCTTGCCAATTTTATCAGTAATGTCCGCCGACATAAGCAGCGCCTGAGCAGCAATTTGGGGACGGTCGGTGAAGTCATCAGTAATCTTCCGGCAAAGCTCGTAGGCTTGCTGAAGCTGACCGGCGTCCAGGTATGCACCGGCCGCCTCCAAGTATGCCTGGCCGCGCAAGTTCTTTTTGCCGGGAAACCGCTGGTCAAGCTCACGACAGGTGGCCACGGCGGCTACTGGATCCTGCATATACCGGCGCTGTAGATAGACAATCCAGAACAGAGCCTCGTCCACGTAGTTGCTACCTTGGTAATTGTCCGCCAGGTTGCGATAGACAATCAAGGCTGCCGAGGGATTGTCCAGCTCCTCCCGATACAGGTAAGCCAGCTTGTACCAGGCGTCGTCAGCCAACGGGTCGCGGGGAGCCTCCTGAACAATGCGACTATACTCACGCGCCGCCAGCTCATATTCCCCCTGGGCAAAGAAGGCCTCAGCGCGACGGTACAGCCGCTGCACCTTGGTTGAACAGCCGCTCGCCAGTGTCACGACGACGACAGCTAACAATAGCCCCACACTAACCCGTTGTGAAGAAAGTGCAGATCTCACAGATTTGCAGCCTCCTCCAAGACGAGTACGACCATCATCAGCCTTTCCCGCTGTCTGCCGCTGCTCTGGTAGGCCGCCTGCCGGGCGAGCTGGATTAACTGCTGGCTGGCAATGCGATCTTTTACAAACCGCAGGCGGTTGGCCTGCCGCAAGTTAGCCGCGTTAATGATTTCCTCCAACACCAAACCTATGCGCTGATAGCCGTCGCGGACTGAAACCTGAGCACCGAGGGGATCAACCAACTCCATCTCGGCTTGTTGAACTACCATCCGTAGCTGAGCCGCAACGATGCGTTGCTGCAACGTCTCAAACTGCAACTGTGGATTCCGTGCGATCAAAGCACGATTGTAAAAAGCCACACTCAAACCAATCAGCACACCTATTGCAACTAATCCTGCGGCGACAGCCAGACGCCGACCGCGCTTGCGCCGCTGTCGCGCCTCTGCGATAAGCGGGGCCATACGGTCACTCAACCTGATGAGCGCAGTCACTAACTCATCGGGCGCTGCATACGCCTCGGAGCTGCCCGCCTTGGCTCTTTCCAGTATTTCTGCAATCTGCTCCGCCTGTGGCGGGTCAACCATCTGTGACAGAACCCGGCCGAGCATATTCAGTGCCCTGCCACGCAAGCCCCCAGCGAACCGCCACCGCTGCAAAGCACCGAGGACCCGCCGCCAGGTCTCAATAACCGCCGACTGCGCGGAGCTATCATCGTCCAACACAGCTAATGCTGTCGTATACAGCTCGTCGGATAGTTGATAAGCCGCCGTGCGCAACACATCAACATCCCCCGCACGGCAGGCCCACAATATCTTTTTCTCTATAGCGTTGTCAGTGCGCAATGTGCTGCTCCTGGGCGCCGAACAACTCATCGCTCAGTCCCACGTTGATTCGGTACCTACTAAAGCTGACCGTGACGGTGCCGGGGCGACCGTCACCAAGACTCCCGCCACTGATCTCGCATTTCACTTCGGTTGGCATCCAGTACTTGTCGTCAACCCGAGTGTACTCCCAGTATACCGTCAATAGCCGATTTGGACCAGCCCATAGCTCAGTCCGGCTTAGCGTGTAGCGTCTTCCGTCAATCCACAGGAGTACCCGGTCACGCCGGTTAGAGTCGTTGGGAAAGAATTTGAGGCAGTAAATCGTCCGTCCCTGGTGGCGAGTAACGCCGTTGAGTATGACCCGGCCGGCCTTTGCCAGATGCCCTTCTATGTTGCCCAACAGCAGAGCGTCTTTAGGAATCACAACCAGACTATCCGACTCAATCTTGACCTTATCGGGCTGCTTGACATAAACAGTGAAGCGGCGAGGCGGGATGGCAAAACCGGGGATATTAGTGATGACTTGAACATCCGCAATGTAGTCGTCAATCGCCTGATAGGACTGCTGCATACGATTCAATATCTGCCGGGGGCCGAGAGCACTGGCACCTGCTATCCCGCCGGATGCCAGAAAAAGCGTAAGTATCACTGTAACGGTGCTACGCATAAACTGCTCCTCAACAGCGCACATCCTGGCGCCAGAATACACCCAGAGCAATCAGACTTGGTCCGACGACATATGCTCCCAGATAGACGAGCGAAGTGCCCACCTGCGACCAGTTAACCGTCGCGCTGAGTGCCTGGCGATATGCCGAGATATGTTCGGTCAGCAAGTACGGCTGGAGCCACTCAAAATAGGGTATCAGCCGCAGAGACTGGAGCACCAGCAGCACGGCTACGGTCAGACCAGCGGCTGTCAGCGGGTTGTCACACAACACCGAGAGCAGCACCCCCAGCGAAGCGACAGCCATCATCGCCACTGCGGCCAGACCATAGGCCAGGGTCAGATGACTAAGAGCTTGCGGTTCAGCCAATATGCCCACCGACCGCCCCTGGAAACTCATCAAAATTAGGTCGCCGGGACCGAAGACAGCATATCCCAAAACCAAACTCACCACTCCCATAAAAGCCACCAGACCAGTAGCATGAATCCAAGCAATGAGCAGCTTCGCAGCCAGCACGGTAGCACGACGCACGGGCCGAACCAAGACAGTGCGCAGCGTGCCCATTTGCTTTTCGCCGGCGACCAGCCCACCACTTGCCACCGCAATTAGCAGGGGAATCAATATATGCACCGCAATGGGAAACTCCAGCAACAGCAGAGGAATGAGCGGACCAGTCACCACCTTCCCGCCGACCACGAACTGATCACCCAGCGCCGACTGCAGCTCATGCGGCAGGCCATAGCGCCAGGTACCCCATACCACCAGCCCAACCAGGACCGCCAGGACTGCATAACTGGCATAAGTCAGGCGCTGGGCGAGCAACTTGTACAGCTCAATTGCCAGCAGTTGGCCTATCTTCATCTTCCTCGGTTAGCCGCATATAGAGTTGTTCCAGCGTTTCCC
>JALGTJ010000103.1 GCA_029821415.1 Candidatus Zipacnadia bacterium | reverse complement strand
GTGATGATGCCTATCTTCCGACCTGCGGCCCGCAGCCGTTGCAGCGCCTCGGGTACACCCGGGAATGGATCGGCCCGCTCGCAGTGGGGCAGCTCCACCTCGTGGAGGATTTTCTTGGCCTCCTGCCGATACTGCTGCTGGCGGTCAGGTTCATCCTGCAGCCGCTCCTCGGCCCAGGCAATGATCTCCAATACATAGCGGCTGTCCTCGGCCTCTGGCTCCCACAAGTCCCACTGACGCAGGTGCTCCAAAATGCCCCGCCGCATTGCGGCGAAGTCAATGTCGGTGTGGACCAGCGTCCCGTCAAAGTCAAAGACGACGGCCTCTATATCACTTAGTCGCGCCACCGTTTGTTCTGACATCTCGCGTATAATCACACCTGTGCTTCAGTTAGTTGAATCTTCGCCAGTCTACTGAAAAGGCCTCCCGGCAGAAGTCGGGAGGCCTTTTAGGTTGCCATCTGTCGGAGCTAACGCTACTGCACTATCTTGCCAAGCTGATTGATGACCTTCTGTAACTCTTCATTCTTCGCCTGATAGCCAGCCAGGTCACCGGAGCGGCGTAGCCGATCAGCTTCGGCTGACAGCTTCTGGGCTTGGCGGATGAGGTGAGCCAGCCTATCGATGTCCACGCCGGTTGGCATCGGCATCTCTGGCGTGGCGGGCTTAATTCCTGTTGGCTGAGGTTGCCGGGCGGCTGTCACCCGGGCACCTGGGCCAAACAGAGTCTCCAGAGCCTCGTCCAGCGTTGGCTTCATTACGATGCGTTCACCCGAGCTGACGATGACCTGCTTTAGAACCGGGAAGGCCGCTTCGGTTGAAACCAAGTAGATCGGTTCCACGTAGAGCAGCGAGTTTTCAATGGGAATGACCAAGGTGTTACCGCGGATAACCTGTGAGCCTTGCTGGCCCCACAGAGTGAACTGCTGGGAGATGTAGTCATCCTGGTCAATGAGTGATTCAAACTGCATAGGCCCCAAGAAGGACTCGGCTGCGCTGAACTTATATACCACCACCTTGCCGTAGTGGGGTTCATCAGAGCGAGCTGCCATCCAAGCGACCAGGTTCTTTTCCTCACGACCGGCCAGGACCATCGGTACCATCTGGATGAACTCGGCTTTATTCTCTCCGGGTAGCTTAACGATTACATAGTAGGCCTCCATAGGACGGCGGTAACCCGAATATAGCTCCGGAGGAATCGCCCACTCATCCTCGTTGGCGTAAAAGGTCTTGACGTCTTTCATATGATAGCGGGCAAAGACCTCGGCCTGGACACGGAACAGAAGTTGGGGATAGCGGATATGCTTGCGCAAGGCTGCAGGCATCTGGGCGAAGTCGGTGAACAGCGTGGGAAAGATCTTTCGGTAGCAGCGCAGAACCGGATCCTGTTCGTCAACCACATAGAAGGTGGGCTGGCCGGTATAGGCATCCACGACTACCTTCACTGAATTGCGTATGTAGTTCAGATTGCCAATCTCCGGCTTGCGCGTTGAGTACGGGTACATGCGCGAGACAGTGTAAGCGTCGCAGATCCACTTCAACTTGCCGTCTACCACAACTAAGTACGGATCAGGATCAAATACCATCACCGGGAAGGGCACAATAGCGTACAAACGGTCGGGTACGTAGCGGTTCATCTGGAGCTTGCTGCCCGGCTTGATATATTGGGTCAGCAGTATATCTTTGTCCTTGAAGCGGATCGCAAAGGCGACGCGATTCAGCCAGTTGTCAATGGGCACTCCTCCGGTGCCGGAATAGTGGGTGGTGACGTTCTGTCCGGCTTGTTCAGCAGTTTTGGGATAGTCCAATTCCGGATGCTTAGTATTTACGATGACGTAGGGATTGGGCTCAACGCGGGTTTGCTGCGCCTCCATAGAAGAAGGGGGCTCCTGGTATTGCATCCCGGCTTGTGGTCCCCCCGGTTGACTAACATCGGGCGGAGCTGGTCGACTTTCCGGTGGGGCGATGAGTTCTATTAGGCGGGGTCGTATACTGGTCATATAGTACAGCGCTGGTTGAGAGACCTGTAGCTCCGGAAAGGTCGTCACTGGGGGAATGTCTTTAACCCAAAGCCGGGGCAGGCCCTCCTTATTTGTTTCGTGTACCGGCGAGAGACACAGACCATAGCCGTGGGTATACGTTAAGTACCTATTAACCCACTTCTGGGAGGGCAACTGTGCGTAGTTTAGCTGCCGGGCCGACAGCATTACTTGCCGGTATTCGCCGTTTACTGTATAGCGGTCTACATCCACGTCGGCAAATTTATAGTACCGCCGCAGGCCTTGGGTCTGATCGTAAGTAATCTCCAAAGGTCGGTGATCCCAGAGGCGGATACTCTTAATCGTTCCCGGGTTTTTGGCAATATCGCTGGCCGTCACTGGGCGGGAGCGCGGGAAGGTTCTCTCCTCCACCTCGTCTAGCCCGTAGGCGTCATTGGTTGCCTTAATATTATGAGCAGCGTAATCTCTTTCTACTTCCAACTGATTGGGTCTGACCACCAGATATTGGATGGCTGCGGGGTAGATCGTGCCGGCCAGCAGGGAAGTAACCACTAACCCTGCCAAGGCCCAGCCGGCCAGTTTGAAGCCGCGCTGGCGGATGCTGACCAGCATTATGATGCCCGTTATCAGAGCCACGCCCATCATTGCGAACAGCACTGGGAACCGGGCGTGGCCATCGGCATAAGAAAGACCCGAAAAGAACTCGCCCCGTGTTGAATACATTAGATTGAACTGCATCAGGCGGTAGTCGTAAATCTTGAGAAACAGGGCCAGTGCCAGCAACGAGAAGAGATGCTGGCGAGCGCGGGGCATAATGTGGACGGTGTTGCCCACAAGGCGGATAGCCTCTTGGTACAGGTGTACCAATGTACTGAGCACAAAGGCAATAATCACCCCGTACAGTAGCGAGCGCCACACATACTGGATAAAGCTCAGCTTGAACACATAAAAGCCGATCTCGTGATGCAGGACAGGATCCGTTGCCCCGAAATCTATAGCATTGGCAAATAGCAGGTAGTCCCGCCACTTGCCGCTGGCCACCAGCGCCGCCATCAAGCCAGCTACGATGGCAATGATAAGCAGACCGCGGTCGGCATACTGCTCAATCTGCTCGCGCTCCTCATCGGGCAGCAGCCGGCGGCCCACGAAAGTAACGTCTTTAGGCAACGGCTTGCGGGCATAACGCATGTTAAGGTAAAGCCAGATGAACCAGATAACCCCAACTACCACGGCTAGCCCGATTTTCGTACCCAGTATCTTGACAAACACCGCAGCCTGGGCCACGGAGTCCATCCACTGATAGTCGGTATATACCTGACATAGCCATACGATCAGCAACAGGCCAATCAGGATACCAAAGAAATACTTGGACCATCCGGACGACGGCCGTTGGTTCACTATTCGTCCTCCGTATCTTCCTCAGGGGGAATTTTGCGTCCCGGGAAATCCTCCGGGATGTCAATATCGCTTATCAGGTCTTTGAATCTCTCGATCTCCTCAGCTTCTTCGCGCATCTGCGTCGCGGACTCCGCAGCCTCTTCAAGAACCTTTTCATTTACGTATATTGGAGCCCTCGCCCGCAACGCCAGGGCAATGGCGTCGCTGGGACGTGCGTCAATCTCCACTGTTGTAATTGAGTTTGCCAGAGAAACTTCTGCAAAGTAAGTGTTGTTTTCCAGCTTGGTTATGGTTACTCGTTCGACACTATAGCCGGTTTCAGTAATTACCGATGAGAGCAAGTCATGGGTCAGAGGACGCTCAAATGGTTCGTCTTTGAGCACCCGGGCTATGGCATGAGCCTCAAATGGCCCTATCCAGATGTGCAAAAGCTGCTCAACTTCCTCGTCGGCTAGCACCACCAAGGCCCGGCCCTGCAGATCAATAAGCAATCGGTATACGAACATCTCTACCGCCATAGTCAACGCCTGCCTTCAACAAAGCTTTTTCTCCTGCCATACCTATTTCGCCTTCCGTGCCTCCTACTCCTGCACATTTGCTTGATTGAGTCAGCGTCGTGCCACCTGCTTATAGTCCAGTCCGGCTGCTTCTATTGCTGCCTGCCAGCTTCCGAAGTTGTCAACGCGCCGTGCCGCCATCAGCAGATACGGATGCTGCTGCTTCATGCCGGTATAGGAGAGGTCCCTGCCCTGGTGGTGAAGCTGGCTGATCGCTGCCACGATACGCGGGCGCGTCCACTTGCGGCGACGCGCAGCGGCCTGTTGATAGTCCAAAGCGGCTGCTTCCACTGCTGCTCGCCAACTGCCCAGACTCGGGTTGCGATAGGCTGCCGCCAGCATACCGCCGTAGCCCAGCCGGCGCACATTGCGAGTCGTCAGCGATTCACCGGCCGCGTGAAGGTCGCGTATCTCTTGAATTATCGCCTGTCGTGTCCACCTGTGCCGAGGCACCTGTCCGGCCTCGCCTCTTCGCTGAGTCTGACAATCAAAAACCTGCCTACGGGATGAGGCAGGCCGGTGCTCCCTCCTCTGGTTCCTCTATGTGCGAGTAGTATATCACACATATTATATACTGTCAACGAGCTTGTTCTGCCGGCGAAGATAGTGTATGATGGAGCCACTGATGGTTGCCAGGTCTGGCTATAGTGGGAGTGACAAGCTATGTCGCATTGCCGAGCAGTGCCGTTAGTAGTCATTGCCATTGTCGCTGCGATAGTGGGCGTCCTGCTGGTGACAGCAGCCCACGCCGGCGATATGCAAGGCACCACCGTTGACGAGCTGGCTCAGTTACAGCTTCCCCGTCCCTCCGAGGTAACGGTCGCCCTGTTGCCCTTCTGGGATTATAAGAACCTCTCCCGTCACACCGAAGTCTGCCGTCATCATCTGCATCG
>JALGTJ010000102.1 GCA_029821415.1 Candidatus Zipacnadia bacterium | reverse complement strand
ATCGCTGATATGGATCTATCAAGTGGTTTTCGCCTGCCGGAGGTAGGTCTCGTCGTCCTAACAGGTAAAGAACTGTACGGCTGGCGCAAACTACACCGCCCACCAGAACGCGCCTACAAGCCCGGGTTCTCTCTTACTTCGCTGCGGGAGCTGCACGAAGGCGATTACGTCGTCCATATCAATCATGGCATTGGGATCTATCGTGGCCTGACCAGTCAGACGCTGGGTGGGATGGCGCGGGAATACTTAGTTGTCGAGTATGCTGATGGCGATAAGCTGTACGTCCCCGTCACCCAACTTGACCGCATCCAAAAATACATCGGCCAAAATGGCTCGCCGCCGATAACACGTCTACACAGTAAACGCTGGAAAAACGCCAAGAAGAAGGCAAGAGCCTCGGCGCGACTGCTGGCTCAGGAGCTGCTCAAGCTATACGCAACGCGTGAGCAGACCACCAATGGATCGCCTAATCTGTGGCGACGTCGGCTTCGGCAAGACGGAGGTAGCGGTGCGGGCAGCCTTCAAGGCGGTGCTGGACGGCAAGCAAGTAGCTGTGTTGGTGCCGACCACGGTGCTGGCCCAGCAGCACCACAATACTTTCCGCCAACGACTGTCGGGATATCCAGTTGAGATTGCTATGCTCACCCGTTAAAGAAGGCACTGTGGATATCGTTATCGGTACACATCGGCTGCTGATGGCGGATGTCCGCTTCAGGGACTTGGGGCTACTGATTATTGACGAAGAGCAGCAGTTTGGCGTCAAGCAAAAGGAACAACTTAAGAAGCTGCGCCACAATGTGGATGTCATCACGCTCACCGCCACCCCGATTCCCCGTACTCTGAATATGGCACTGTCAGGGGTACGCTCAATCTCGCTTATCAACGATCCCCCCCAGGGACGGATGCCCATCCGGACCTTCGTACGTGAACGCGACGATGAACTAATCCGCGAAGCACGTAGCGGCCAGCCTCCAGCGGCTGGTACCTCAGGCGAAAGTAGCTATTGCCCATGGCCAACTGCCCGAAGCTGAGCTGGAGGAGGTAATGCTGGCCTTCTATGCTGAAGAGTTCAATGTTCTAGTCTGTACCACCATTATCGAGAACGGCTTGGATGTCCCAACTGCCAATACTATCATAATTGACGACGCTGACAAACTGGGACTGGCTCAACTGTACCAGTTACGAGGCCGGGTAGGCAGGTCGGATCGGCAAGCGTACAGCTACTTGCTCTATCAATATCCTGATAGAATGACCGAGGAGGCTGAACAGCGCCTCAGAGCACTGGAAGAGTTCAGCGAACTGGGCAGCGGTTTTAGGCTTGCCCTGCGCGATTTGGAAATACGTGGTGCTGGAGATATTCTGGGCCGTGAACAGAGTGGCCATCTTTCTGCCGTAGGACTAGATCTGTACTGCCGGATGCTTGCTGATTCAGTAAAGACACTGAAGGGTGAGCGGCCCTCTTACTATGAGGACATACCCACGATTGATCTTCCCGTTGAGGCGCTGATCCCGGCCAGTTATGTACCCGCCGAGAATCAGCGTATCGCACTGTACCGACAACTGGCTGAGGTAAGTAGCTATGAAGAGAGCAAAGAGCTAATGGCCGAGATGACCGACCGGTACGGACCGCCTCCGGTACCAGTGAGTAATCTTGTAGAGATTGCCCAGTTACGGCTACAGTGTGCTGAAGCCGGAGTGACCGACATCAGCACCGAAAACGGTCGCGTAGTTATACGACTGGCAGCCGCCGCCCGGCTGGACGAAACAGAGTTAGCGATATTTCGCAGTCTATATAAACCTACGAGGCAGCAGGCGCGCCGGGGAGCCCGCTCGCTGCTGCCGCGCGCCAGCTTCGCCCCTCAACAGTTGTGCTTCGGGCACAAGGGAAAGGATAGTAACTTCATCTTGGCCGCTACCAAGGAACTGGTTGGCCGTCTTGTAGACAGAAAGAATGAGCAGGCCAGCCTGCGAAAAGAGGCTGCCGCGCGAGTTCCAATCTCACATTGAGGGTTACCCAGGGATAACTATGTCCACAAACAACAATCAAGCTGACAGTAAGCCAAACGGAAGGCCTATGAACCAGGCAGACAATGCCCAGAAGAGGGTAGCAGCTCTGTGTTTCCGCCGGAGCGGTCCGCTTTACTGGTTCAATGCCAACGACCTGGAGGTGAGTCCAGGCGAGTTCGTGGTAGTTGACACCGAAAAGGGACCAGATATCGGCCAGGTGGTTTGTGTCAGGGACCAGGTGCCACCGGATCATCCTGAGCCGACAAAGTCGGTCATGCGAAGAGCCAATCAGAAAGATCTTCAGCGCAAGCGACAGTTACACCAGAAGGCCAATCGTGCCCTGCAAATTGCCCAGGACAAAGTAGCGGAACACAACCTGGATATGAAGCTGGTAAGCACAGAGTATACACTTGACGGCCGCCATTTGACTATCTGCTTCACTGCCGACGGACGCGTGGACTTCCGTGAGCTGGTGCGCGATTTAGCCAATGTTTTTCATTGCCGCATTGAGTTGCGGCAGATCGGAGTTCGCGATGAGGCCAAGACACTCGGCGGCCTGGGGCCGTGTGGTCAACCCCTGTGCTGCCAGCGCTTTCTGCGCGATTTCCAGCCGGTCGGTATTCGCCTGGCTAAGGACCAGAACCTACCGCTCAACCCAGAAAAGCTAATGTGCTGCCTACGCTATGAACAGGAAATCTACTCGACAGCCCGCGACAAATTGCCGGAAGTCGACGACGAGGCACAGCCCCTCCAGAACAGGATGTAACCAGTGTACCCAGGTTCAGAACACACTGTGAGCATGCCGGCAGCGAAACGATAGCCGACTGTCCGGCAGACAGCAGGGAGCTCGCAGTGTATGGCGGGCACAAGTAATCGTGCGCTTGTAGAGCAGCCAGTTGCACAATCTGCCAAAAAATCTGCCAAAATTAGGATAATATGTCAGGGGCAGTCGGCCCTCAACGCAATGTCAGATAGGATCAACCAGGCAATGAGACAGTCAGACGACCTTATGAAAAAGTTCTACATTACCACCCCAATCTACTACGCGAATGGCCAGCCACATATCGGACATTCTTACACGACGATCGCTGCCGATGTGCACGCACGTTATCACCGACTGCGAGCGACGCCGGTGCTCTTCGCCACTGGAACTGATGAGCACGGTCAGAAGGTGGCCCACTCGGCACAGGCCCAGGGAATGACGCCCCAGGAGTTTGTCGACAACATAGTTGGCTCCTTTAAGCAGATGTGGCAGCGGCTGCACATCAGTTACGACCGCTTCATCCGCACCACCGACCCGCATCATATGGCGGCAGTCCAGCACATCTTTAGCCAACTGCGCGAGTCTGGTGACATCTACCTGGGGGAATACGAGGGCTGGTACTGCGTGCCGTGCGAGACCTATCTGGCCGAAGTGGAACTGGTTGACGGCTGTTGCCCGGAGTGTGGCCGGCCAGTAGAGCAGGTGACCGAGCAGGCTTACTTCTTCCGCACCTCTGCCTACACCGACCGACTTCTGGAACATATCGAAAGCCATCCCGACTTCATCCAGCCCAAATCGCGGCGCAATGAGGTGTTGTCTTTCGTCAAAGAGGGTCTGCGCGATGCCTGCGTAAGCCGCAATCGTATGGAATGGGACATACCGGTGCCCGGTGATGAAAGCCAGTCAATATATGTGTGGTTCGACGCCTTGATAAACTACCTGTCCCAGGTTGGCTATCCTGATAAACTTGACGAGTTTAACAGATGGTGGCCGCCGCAGATACAAATAGTCGGTAAAGACATCCTGACCCGGTTCCACGCGACACTGTGGCCGGCTATGCTTATGGCGCTGGATCTGCCTCTGCCCGATGTGCTATTTGCACACGGTTGGTGGATCACCGACAGTGGGGACAAGATCAGCAAATCCAAGGGCAACATTCTGGACCCCTATGAAGTAGCCCTGGAGCTGGCCAGGATCTCGACGGCGACCACTGCGGTGGCTGTCGACAGCCTTCGGTACTTCCTGTTGCGCCAGATCACCTTCGGACTGGACGGATCGTTTTCCTGGCGCGCGCTCCTGGCCAGATTCAATGCCGATCTGGCTAATGACCTGGGCAACCTGCTCAACCGCACCTTGCCATTAGTCGAGCGCTATTTGAACGGCGTTATCCCGGAGCCAGGGCCAGGTGCTGGCGAACTGAGTGATGAAATTGACCATGCCCGTACCAAATTTGAACACGAACTGGTGCACTCCGACTTCAGTGCCGCGCTAACGGCTATCTGGGAGCTGCTATCCAGTGCCAATAAGTTCCTGGATACGCGCGGGCCTTGGGCACTGCACAAAGACGCAAAGCAAGTGGAGCTGGAGGCAGTTATCTATGATGTGCTTGACTGCATCAGGGTAGTTGCTATTATGATCGAGCCGTTTATGCCGAAGGTCTCTGATGAGATTTGGCAACAACTGGGGCTGCAGTCGGCACAGATTGAGAAGCGTTGGGAGGACTGCCGTGCCCTGAAGTTGCCCAGTGACATCACTATTGCGCCGGGCCGCCCAATCTTTCCGCGTGTAGACATCAAGCGAGCGATGGACCAATTACAAGCAGAAAGCGAAGAGCAGTCGGAGCCAACGGCAGCGAATACGATAAGCATTGATGAGTTTAAACAGGTTGAGCTGCGTGTGGGTACCATCGTAGAAGCCCATCGCATTCCCGGTGCTGATAAACTACTGCGACTGATGGTGGATGTCGGCGAGTCAGATACCCGGCAAATTGTGGCGGGAATCGCCCAGCAATTCAACCCCCGTGAACTGCTGGATGTGCAGGTTATAGTGGTGACCAATCTGGAGCCGGCCACTATTCACGGTGTCGAGTCGCATGGTATGATTCTGGCTGCTGGGGCCGATGAGCCTGAGGCATTGGTCATCACCGATAGCAAGTGCCCGCCTGGTACTATAGTCCGTTAAGTTGTGTTAACTATGTTCTCTGTCTAAATGGAGCCATTGCTGCCCGGGACGCCACATCAACTTGAGCAGTAGTCTAACAGAGTCCGACGGGCGGCAGCCGACAGGAGGAAGCAGCTTTGGCCGCGTCAAAGCACAGCACGACAAACATCGTAGTGTCGCTCGTTGTATTAGCTCTTGCGATGGGTTTTATCACATGGTTAGTATACTTACAGGGCACCACCAGCATTGCTGTGCACTTCTATTACTTGCCCATACTGTGGGCAGGCTTCGCTTTCGGTGATTATGGAGCAATTATTGTATCGCTGCTGGCCGCGTTGGCTTGCGGGCCATGGATGCCTGCCCAACCGGCACTTGGCCCGGAGGCGCCGGCGGTTCAGCAAGGTCTGTGGGACGTAGTCTTACGGCTGCTGGTCTTCTACGTAGTGGCTATCTTCGCCTCGCGGCTATCCTTTGAGTTGAAGCGGCGTGTTACCGAGGCGCAAACCCTTTATCAAGTGGCGCACAGCATCACCTCCAGTTTGCGCATAAAGCAGGTGCTAGAGTTGATCACCCATCACGCTATGCACGTGATGGATGCCAAGGCCTGCAACATACGGCTTCTGAACAAAGACAACGGTGAACTTGAGCTGGCTGCCAGTGCGGGACTGGGTGACGACTACTGGGAGAAAGGTCCGGTACTTCTGGAGGGCAACGTCATCGACCAGCGTGTCCTTCGGGGTCACGCGGAACAGATCTACGACGTGGCCAGCGATCCGGGCTTCCAGTATCCGGAGGCTGCTCGGGCCGCCGGGCTCACATCGGTGCTCATTGTGCCTTTGGAGACCAAGGAAGAAACCTTAGGCCTGATACGTGTCTATTCCAAAGCCCATCACAGGTTCAGTCAACGTGAGATAGACCTTTTGACAACTTTCGCTCATCAGGCTTCAGTCGCCATCGAGAATGCTGAGCTTTACGAAGATATCCGCCGGAATTACTACGACACCGTCCGCACCTTGACCCGGGCGATTGAGGCCAAAGATATCGAAACCTACAGTCACTCGGAACGAGTTACTGACCTGGTCGAAAAGATCGCTCAACAAGTGGGCATGTCCGACGAGCAGCGGGAACTGCTTCGCTTTGGTTCCATACTTCATGATGTCGGTAAAATCGGCCTGGAAAAGGCTGACGCGAAAACCAGAAACGGGACCAACCAAGCTGGCGAGGTCTTCTACCGTATGCACCCGCTGATCGGCCAGAGCATTCTGCAACCCGTGACCTTCCTCGCACCTATCTTATCGGTCATCACCTACCACCATGAACGTTGGGATGGCACGGGATTTCCTGAGGGGCTGCAGGGAGACGACATTCCTTACGAGGCGCGCATCGTAGCAATCGCCGATGCCTACGACCGGCTGATCCATCCTCTTGATCCGCTATCTACTCAGAGCCTCTCGCCGCGCGAGGCACTTGAGGAAATCCTAGCCGGTGCCGGCACACAATTTGATCCTAAGCTCGTAGCTGTCTTCCATAGAGCCATCGGCCAGAGCCAGTCCGAAGACCAAGACTCTTCCCAATCGCAGGCCCAAACACCATAGTAATCAATACTACCACAGCACCACCCACACCGCCCTCTGTCCTGAGCAGCCACGGGGGTGAAGAGCTTGCCCTGCTTTCATCTACTAATGGGACCTGATGAAGAGCTTGGGCTGGCCAGGGCCGAACTGGCAGCTTTGGCGGGCCAAACCTGTATAGGCCGGGTGGCAACAGGCCCAATTGCCGCAGATGTCACACGCTCCGCCTATGTTCGCCTATCAGCAGACCAGCTAGCCAGTGGCAGAAACTGGGGTCAGTTACGAGCGGCAATCGCTCAGTTGGATCTTCATTGCGAGAATTACCGAATAGAAGTTTTTCGTCCTGGACCGAAGGTAAACGTCCATGCGACCCAATTTCAGAAGTTAATTGCCGACCTGATCTCGGGACGACCCAACCTGGACGAGCCCCGTACCCAGTTCGCCCTAGTAATAACTCAGGAAATGTGGCGTTTCGGGGTAATTGTCTCCCGCAGTGCTCGACGGTGGGACATTGAGGGCAATCGTCCCTACCACTGCTCGCATGGGCTTACCTCCCGGGTGGCCCGCGCTCTGGTGAACCTGGTCGCCGCCCCTGGTGATACGCTGCTCGACCCCTGTTGTGGCAGCGGCACAGTGGTAGCTGAGGCACTCCGCGACAGCATCCACGCCTGGGGAGTGGACATAAACCCAGCGCTGGTCCGCCAGGCGGCAGCTAATCTGCGCTTCCTGAAGCTGCCCGCCAATGTTATGGTGGGCGATGCCCGTCGTATCCGGGGCAACTTTGACGCAGCGGTCATTGATTTCCCATACGGCCATTCTACGCCGGTGGAAAGCAGCCTGTACGCCGATGTTCTCACCAATCTCCGCACCCAGGTTGATCGGATCGCTCTGGTTTGCGGGCGCGACCAGAGCCGTCTGCTTAGGCAGTTGGGGCTGACTATCCGGCAGCAGGCTTTGATAACCAAGGGACAATTGACTCGGCATATTTACAGCGTTAGCACAAAGAGGGGACAAGAGCGACGGCGGTGAACTATATGGGCATTGGATTAATCAACTCAGATACGATGCACAGGAGACTTGAGATGGCTCCCAGTAGACCCGGAACGTGCATTCCCAGCGGCCGGCTGCGCAGTGCCGCCCTGGCGGTAGCGCTGGCAGTAGCTCCTCTGACAGTGGCAGTGACGGCTCAAGCTGAGAACTTACTGCCTAATTCCGGTTTCGAGCGAGTTGACACCGAAGGCATGGCAGTAGGCTGGTACACCTTCACGCCAGGTGGTCAGCCAGCAGTTACAGCACGCATAGCCCA
>JALGTJ010000101.1 GCA_029821415.1 Candidatus Zipacnadia bacterium | reverse complement strand
CATGCGTTGGTTCCGATTGGTGAGAGACATTTATCGCTATCTCCATTGGTGGGCCGTTTTCAAGAGTTGGGGATGTTGCGTACGTCCAACTTGGGCAGTTCCGCTGAGTTAGACGCAAGCGATGGGGTGAAGGTTCCATGGGCGCCAGTGTGGGCGCGGCATGATCAGGTCTGTTTGAGCTTCATCTTGGCGGTGCGCGTGTCTATCTCGTTACCAGTGGGAACTGTCAGGGGGGCATATAGTTCTGGCCGGCGTGTCCGGATCCACCGGCGGCCGGTAGCCCGCTCGCGCAACTCAGCGTCGAGCTGGGCGATAACCATGTCATCTCCAGGTCGGCAGGTCTCCGCTAGGATACGCCCATAGGGGTCAATGATCATGGAGTTACCCGTACGAATTTCGTCGTCATCCGGGCCTACGCCATTGGCGAAGATCAAGAATAGTCCGTTGTCGTGCGCCCGCGTCGGCAGCCAGCGCATCAGCCAGCCACGCCCCTTCGGGCCGCACAGCTCGGCCTCAATGGCCTCGGGGTCGTTGTCTCGATTCTCCCACAGTTGGTGGTCGACCGGCCCCATCAGATCGGGATCCCTACTGACTACTCCGCCCGTCTGATGTGGGGCCAGCAGAATTTCAGCACCTTGCAGGGCATTTATCCTCACATTCTCGCCAATATTGCAGTCATAGCAGGTCAACAGGCCAACGCGACAGTCGTGGGGAGTGTCAAACACCGTATAGCTATCGCCACTGGTCAGATGCTCGCTGACAAAGCAGTGTAGCTTGCGATGGTAAGCAAACTCGCCATTGGGCATTGCTACAACGTATGTATTATACATCGTTCCATCATCGGTAATCTCAACAAGTCCGGCGCCGACGGTCAATTCATATTTGCAGGCTAGTTCTCCCAGAAACTGCGACGAGTTACCTTCGGGGACTGGCTCGGCGAGTTCTTCAAGCTCACTGCGCGAGAGCTTGCGCAGAAACCAGTAGCCGGTAATGCAGCATTCCGGGAAAATGATAATCTCCACATTCTGTGGTGCGGCCTGCTCCACAAAGTGGCGGATCTTCTCACGATTTGCCGGCTTCTCACCGTTGATATGCTCTATCTGCACTGCTGCAACGCGAATATTGCGCATAGTTCTTACCATTTTCCTGCTTTCTATGTACCTGCAAGTAGCAAATTCGCCGCTTGTTTTCTGTAATCCTGCCAAAGACTCCTCCCACAGTGCGTAGAAGGCTATTTATGTTACCGAGGAGGAGACCGAGAGCTGCGAGAGTGCTTAGGTATAGGGGCGCTGCTACATAGGTTCGTATAATATATCTTATGTTAACTTCTTCTCGCATATACCTACAACAATATAAAGACGTACCTTATCCAGAAGGGTTTTGCGCAAGTATGGTGAAAAGGACTGGCAGGCGTTTTCAAGGCAGAGCTATCGGCTTCATAATGGCTCGAGGTGACCTAAATGACTCGTCGTGTGCTAGGTATCGCGGCTAGTCCGCGGGCTGGGGGGAATTCGGATCTGCTTATACAGCAGGCACTGGCCGGCGCGGAATCAGCAGGTGCAGTGGTGGAATTGATAGCTCTACGCGACTTAACGGTGGGCCCGTGCGAGGAATGCGACATCTGCTTGACGAGCGGCGAATGTCCTCTGGACGATGACTTTCCCAAAGTTCTGGAAAAGCTTCTGGCGTGTGATTACCTGATTCTAGCGACTCCTGTCTTCTTTATGAGTGTCAGTGCGTATGCGAAGGCGTTGATTGAGCGCTGTCAATGCCTGTGGGCACGCAAGTACGTGCTGCGCCAGCCGCTGTTCCCCGGTCAGCAGCGGGACCGGCGCGCTATGCTGATTTCCGTCGCTGGGACAAAAAGCGAACAAATGTTCGAGTGTGTCACCCTTACCGTAAAATACTGGCTTGACGTGCTGGAAATGAAGCACGTTAGCAGTCTATTTGTCAATCAGATAGATGCCAGAGGCGACATACTGAAGCATCCCGCGGCTCTGGAGGAAGCGTTGCGCCTGGGACAGAGCCTGGTAACAGGTCATCACTCAGCCGATAAGCCGGAGGTAGTCAGGCTGTTCGGAGGATTGTCCGGCGAAACTGCATTGTCAGGAGACGACTTGTAGTGTGCAAAACGAATCGGCCGTGGCAACGGGGCTATGTTCAAGTCTACACTGGCGATGGTAAGGGTAAGACGACTGCCGCACTGGGCTTGGCGCTGCGGGCGGCAGGAGCCGGCGCCAGGGTGTTCATCGCTCAATTTGCCAAAGGCAGACAGACAGCGGAGCTGGCCGCTCTACAACGCTTCTCTGACTTAATCACTATCAAACAGTACGGACGGGAACACTTTATTATGGGCGAGCCTGCCCCGGAGGACATTGAGGCCGCTCAGCAAGGCCTGCAGGAGACTCAGGAGGCGATTGCCTCCGGCGAGTATCCCCTGGTTATCCTGGACGAGGCCAACGTGGCTGTGGGCTTGGGGCTATTCTCGGCGGAGGTGCTGCTGGCCATCGTGAACGCAAAGCCTGAGCATGTAGAGATTGTTATAACCGGCCGCAATGCGCATAGATGCATCATTGACCGGGCTGACCTGGTCACGGAGATGCGCCAGGTCAAGCACTATCACAGCAAAGGTGTGGAAGCCCGAGTCGGCATTGAAAAATAGCGACAGGTCATCCTATTCTGCAAACCGTCAGAAACCGCAATAATTGCCCCGTTCAGTGCCTAGGGGATCTCTCCATCCCGACGCTGTGTTCACATTCTGAATAGTCCAAGCAAACCGCGGCGGTAGGCGATGAGTATACCCCCGACTACGAGCAGCACCATGAAGCCGATAATGGTGCTGAATATCGCTGCTGCGCGGGTTGGCCGCTGAGGTGGTACAGCCGTGTCGAGCCGGATGAATCTGCTGATGCGGCTGTACTTTTCTACCAGGCCAACCAGTCCCAGCCCCCGGCCCAATGGTTCCAGTAATTGTGCCTGTTGGCTTTGTTCACGCTTAAGGAAGGCATATTTGCGTGCGACAGCCGGCAACTCAGCCAGCTCCGTTCTAACTGCCTGTCGGAGCTGTGCATACTGCTTCTTACGGGCCTTTGCTCCAACAATCTCAGTCTCTAATTCCACCACTTTTGTTGCAACAGCGGCATAGGCAGGATCAATTTGCCGAGAGACCTGTTGGACAATCTCCTGTCTTATTCCCTGTAACTGCTGCCTTGTGCCATCTATCTCAGCCTGCAACTTGATGACGTCCGGGTGCTGTTCGCTCTTGCCCAGGGTTCGCTCGGTTTTCAAATCTATGTGTAGTTGCGCCAGCTTTTGCTCCAGCGTAGTAATGACCGGATTCCGCGCCCTTATCTCCTGTGAAATGCGCATATTCGACAACTCGTCCAATTGAGCCCGAGCTGCCTCTTGCATCTTTGACGCTTCTTCCACGTGTGCTACAGCTTCGGCATAAGCTGGCTCAATGGCCTTAAGCCTTTCCAGAAGCTCTGTGACCTTGCCCTGAGGATCTAGCAGGGAATGTTCCGACTGCAGTGTCTGCAAGTCTCGCTCAATGCGCTGCAATTGGGCTTCCGTCTCCTGTTTGCTGGCTTCCAGGAATTCGCGTGTTTGGCGTGCCTGGCGCAGATTGGTCTCAGTAACGTACTTTTCGAGTTCAGTGAGATAGCCATTCGCCAGCGCGGCGCACAATTGCCGGGCCTCTTCCGGTGTAAGGGGCGAACTGAGGAAGAAGCTATTGCGAGGCCACTGCGCCCCGGGGCAAGTCACTGTGACGGTTACTCCGACATTAGTGATTTGTCGGAACTTGGTCATATTCTTGAGGGCATCTACGGCATAGCTTTCATCCAGTGATAACTTCTGCTCCAGATCGTACTCATGCACCATTCTCAGCAACATCTTGCGACTGGTCAGGATGGGCCACAGGCTGCTCAGAGCGCCAGTAACCGGTGGCCTTATCAGAGTGTCAGAAGTAGCAGTGACGTCCGCTGTGTCACCAGCGCTGCCGGCGACGATCCCGGCGACTATATCTGGCTGAGTACTGATGAGCATAGAACTGGTAGCAGAATAGCTGCGGGGTAAAGACTGGTAAGATAACCAACCAGCGGTGAGTGCAACGCCGACGCTAATGAGCACCGCCAGGATCCAGAATAGTATGGCTGGCCAATTGCCTCTACCTGAACTGTATGCTCTGTGTCTTAGCATAGCTTCTCCTCAGCAAACGAAAGCAGCAGTATATCAGTATTCGTCCTGATGTCAACCTGTGAAACTCGGTAACACACTTCTTGATCGACATCTGTCAGCACCCACTGACTTCGTCTTCGCATACTCACCGCATTATTCCTCCATCACTCTGTGTTCGTGTGCTCGAATAGAGATTCTATTGGAATAAGTGGGCGGTGAGTCGTTGCGGATTTTCGTGCTCCGCTCGCAATAACCTCCCTATCCTCGCAAAAAGCTGTGTGCACCCGGAAGGATAGTGGTACCTGCCAGCGAATATGATACCAACCGCCGGGTAATAGCTCATCAGGCAGGAATAGCGTTGCCTGTCCGACATAAAGGAGTATGACATATGAGCAACATCCAGCGACTTGCTTCACAGATCGAAGTATCCGCGAAGGTGCCGACCTTCGGAGTTTGTGCGACAAGCGATCCCCGCATTGATGAGCAATCGCGACGGCGCTGTGTCAACATCATCGAAATGACCGCCAATGTCATCGGCGAGGCTGTGCAGATGCCCGATGGTACTCCAGCCAATGTGGTCTACTCGCCCATTCTCATTGACGGTGAGCCGCAGGCTGATATGGTCGCCCGCCAGTTTAAGGACGCCGGAGTTGACGCCATCGTCTGCGTGCCGGACACATGGGCTTTTCCTCAGCCCAGCCTTATCTCG
>JALGTJ010000100.1 GCA_029821415.1 Candidatus Zipacnadia bacterium | reverse complement strand
TTTCTTTGGGCCACGAAGGAATTATCATGCGTAGGGAAGAATTACTGACCAACACCAACATAGGCAGCAACAGCTTACGAGAAGGAGAGACACCCTATGTGTACAAAATCAGTAGCTATGCCTGTTTTGTTCGTGCCCCTGCTGTTGCTCTTCGTAGCAGTGTCAGCGACGCCGGTCGTCGCCCAAGCGCAGACCACCAAGCTCACTGTGCAGCCCAAGCTCACTGTGCAGCCCGCAGGCCTGCCAGTGGACTTGTGGGATACCCCGTTGGGTAGCGAGGGGACCCTGACATTCAATCTCCCCACCGATCTCTCCCGTTATACGGAGGCGATTCTGCTGTTGCATGTTGATGATATTGATGCCCAACCCGAGACCGGACTTTATGTGAACGGGCATGGCCGGCTAATCTGGCCGGAGTCCATTCTGGGTGAAGGCGAGCACTGTGGAGCCATACGGCTCAATATGGCTCATCTGAAACCTGGCCCCAACGAGTTTAAATTCGTGTTTGAAGACACTTTAAACTGGCACACAACGGGTTTTGCCATCCTGGGTGCTGAGCTACAACTGTTTACTGAATTATCCTCGGAACAATTGAGCCACATTCTCAAGGAAGCCGCCACCTGGGGGATGCCTGAGGGCTGGACACCGCAGGTAACTCCGCCCGATCAGATTATACAGCAAACCACTAAGCCGCGCGTATCCCTGGGCTGGAAGAACCACTACATTCGGGTAGGCGACGGTCACGGAGGCTGGACGGTCAAATGCGCTCAGTACCAACTGCTCCATCATCCGCGCGGCGGTGACTGCAAGGGCTTTGGGGTGGCGCAAATGGATAACGGTGAAATCATCCTGTTGGGAACCTGGAAACCCAGCAAGGACGAAGGCGAGAAGACAGTTGTTGCCTTCAGCAGCGACGGCGGCTGCACCTGGAGCGACCTTAAGCAGATTGACGACCTCGGGGGTCGCCCAGTGATGCTGGCGTATCTGGGGGGACCCAACTTGACCGCTTACTTTGGTGGTGGCCGCCGGTTCAGCCACGATTACGGGCGTACTTGGACGGAACTGGTGCCCAACCCGCCGGCCAGCGACGGAGGATTCTTTGGCACCGAGGGCAATCCGCTGGTTGATCGAGATGAACAGGGAATGGTCACTCGGATGGCCGAGGTCGGATGGAATTGGTCAGCGGCTGGCCAGAATGCTTATCCGCAGGAGCCGGAAGATCATTTCCTACGCTGGTCCTACGATGGTGGGCGGACATGGACCGATGAAACTCAGCCGCAGGCGTGGCGCTGGACCGATATATATAAGGGCAAGAGTTACCTGCGTGGTGTCAGCGAGGGCTCGCTGGTCCGAGCACAAAACGGCTGGCTGATCGCCGCACTGCGTAGCGATATGCCTGCCCGATATCTGGATCAACCGCATAATGATAGCGTCGAGGGTATAGGAGTTTCTATCTCCAAGGACAATGGCAAGACCTGGTCGCCAATCAAGATCATCTTTGAGGCAGGCCGTCACCATCCGAACCTGCTGCTGATGCCGAGCGGCGACATCGTAATGACGATGACGGTGCGCGTTGATGTGCGGGGCGGCAAGCTAGCCACCTATCGCCGGGGCTGTGATGCTGTTATCAGCCACGATAACGGTCTGAGCTGGGACTTGGCCCATCGTTATGTGCTGGATGAATATGAATACTATGACGGCAAGCAGTGGTACAACGGAGAATGTGGCCATCTGTACTCAACCCTGCTGGACGACGGCTCGATACTGACCATCCACAGTAACTATCTGACCAAGGGCATCAGCCTGATCCGCTGGCGACCCTGATAAGGTCTCTATCACGGCAATGACGATCAGTACGCACTGGAGTGCACAGTAGCGGGAGTAGTGGGGCAATACCGCGAAGCGGGATTACGCCGTGCCTTGCGCTGATACGCATAGACTTGATAACAGAATGTCTCCTACCGGGGCCAGGCTATTGTCAGAATTGCCGCTACCGGAACACAAACGAGTACAGCTTGGCGTTTTGCAGGTGAAATCGGAGGCGCACGGGTCGGCCTTGCAGTCGGGACAGATCCGGGTTGCCTCTCCATTTCACCGTGTGGCGCACACTGTCACCGCTGAAGCGTTCGCAGTCAGCCAGGCTAAATCCAGGAACGGGGCGTTGTCCACTGCGGCCCAGGATCTCCACGCCGATCCAACCATCCTGAG
Organism: Candidatus Zipacnadia bacterium; assembly: GCA_029821415.1. Taxonomy (GTDB): domain Bacteria; phylum Armatimonadota; class Zipacnadia; order Zipacnadales; family Zipacnadaceae; genus JALGTD01. Next base: position 2,911 of record JALGTJ010000100.1, on the reverse strand, counting down.
CCTCAGCGTTAATCACCAGTTTGTCCCCTGCAAATTTCAGCGGTTTGGTGGTTAACGTGCCCGGCTCATCGCCGGCATCAACCGATACCCATCCGTCCAACCGCAGCTTGGCCAGATTGATAGTTCCGCCTGTGCGGGGACTGGCACGCTCGATCGCCTCAAGAATTCGCGGAAACCGATCTGTCTCCTCACGCCAGTAGAGCGGGTGGCCGTGGGTGTTCCGTATACCCCCATAGTAAATCCAGATCTCGTCACCAACAATGAGAGGACGATTCGTAGTGTAGATTTGACCTGAGTCGTAGCTGCCTGCTTCGCCCAGCGGGATGAGCGGCTGTCGCTCCCCCACCCGTTGCCAGTGGACCAAATCACGGCTGGAGGTCAGCTCCACTTGCACAGGGCCATCCTCACCGCCGACGCCAGCACGACGTCCCTGAACTTCAGCCATCTCCGGACACCATCCCGAGATGTCAAATACCCACAGCAGTCCCAAGTACATGCCTTCATAGGGAAAGCCGCAATGGCCATAAAACTGGGCCAGGTGCCATTCTGGCCCGTCGTCAAAATGCGGCTCCCGTAGCGCAGCCACCCGTTGGTCGGCCAGCTCGTCGTCGCGCTCATCAGGCACCAGGATTGTTTGCACTGGCGTCCAGGTTAAGAAATCGTCGCTGAACGATACCGAAACCGACCGGCGCAGGTGTCCACCCGACTCCCTATTCACTTTGGGAAAAGCCACGTAGCGCCTACTTTGCTCATCGTAGCAGAACGGGATAACGTTGTCACTGACGATGTCGCCGGGAATGTCCTGGCTCTCGGGTGGTACGTGCCAAGTGAGGCCGTCGGCAGAGAACCCGCCGCGTCGGCCTATGATCGACTTGTATCGCTTGCCGGGGTCAGGATCATTGGGTGAATAAATCATACCCATACCGACCCAGTTGATGCAATTGTTTCTCTTGGACCCCTGGAAGTCCACGATGCCCAGTTCTGGCTTCTGCCAATTGATGCCATCCTCCGAGGTAGCATAGCAGCAATTGATACTGCTGGGCGCCCAGCCGATATACCACATCTTGAAGAGGTCCTCGTCGTCGTCGTAGATTACCGACCCATACATGTATACCTGTAGGCCTTCCCAGGCCCGATCGGGCCGCAGCACCGGATTACCCGGGTATTTTGTCACCGGATTGAGCACCTGCGAGACGTTTTGCATCTCATCGATGATGTAGTCATCAACGAATAGTTGCTTTTGCTGGCCAATTTCCACCGTGCCTCTCCCCTCTGCGACACCTGCCGAGGCTGTCAATGCCCACACCAGCGCGAGCACACAGACTGTCCATACACACTGTTGGTACATATTTGGCACCCCTTGTTTAATGATAGTACGCCTACACGAAACTGCTCCAGGCCAATACTACATCATTTGTTAGTGGCATGCAAATGAGTACAGCTTGGCATTTTGCAGGTGAAAGCGCAGGCGCACGGGTCGTCCTTGCAGTCGGGACAGATCCGACTTGCCCCTCCATTTCACCGTGTGCCGCACACTGTCACCGCTGAAGCGTTCGCAGTCAACCAGGCTAAATCCAGGAAGGGGGCGCTGTCCACTGCGGCTCAGGATCTCCACGCCGATCCAACCATCCTGAGCCTCAGCGTTAATCACCAGTTTGTCCCCTGCAAATTTCAGCGGTTTGGTGGTCAACGTGCCCGGCTCATCGCCGGCTACGCAGCTACGGCTCTTGCTGGGTACGGCCCTGACGAACGTGATACCAAGGAAATGGCCGACTCACTGAGGTGGAGTGAAGAAAGCGTTGGCCTACTGATTCTCGCGCCTGCTCTGCTGGATGCTTACCGCTACAAACACCCCAAAGCAAAATGGGCCAAGCACGCCAGTCGCATCACCAAACTGCTCATTATTGGACTGGTATTGGAGGCGGACGGATACACGGACCCTTCTTGACCTGGGTCAATCACCAGGCGAGATCTATCATAGCGGATATCTGACTGCCGGCTACTGGTGTAGCAACGTTGGCAGAGGATTGCGCCAGCCTTGCACCCTCACTCACCCAGATAGAAATCGGGGTAAGCGCTCGGGGCTTTGCCCTCACGGATGCCACCGCTCAGTTGCATATAGCCGCCACTGGCCTCGTCGTTGTCGTAGACTACGAAGTTCAAGGAGAATACGTCCCCTGGCACCGGATCCCGGCCCAACTGCTCCCAGGGGAAGGCCATCTCGTAAATAGTCTGGTTCGCCTGCCGCTGGCCTGCACAGTTGAAGGAGCCCTCCCCCATCGTCGGAAACGTCTCAAAGCCCAGAGCCTGGTCGGCGACGACCATGCCGTACTCAAAATCACCGTTGCTGAAGCCCTCCCCAGCGCGAGCGTCGTTCATCACATCTATGGCTACCTGGATACTGTCGCTGTTCCAGAAGCCACCGGCGTCGGTGCCAGGCGTGCGGTGGTCGCTGTCGCCCACCATCACCAATAGATATAGATACTGAGCATCCCAGGCCAGCGCTGCTTTCACGCTGAGGTCTCCCGTCCCTTCCCACTGCGCGCGAGCAGCGGCAGGTAGCAGGTCCCGGCGCTCATCCAGGACAATCCGCGGGATTCCTTGCCAGTCCTCACTTTGTCCGTCAATCTGAAGGCCCTCGGCGCGGGGAATAGCACGTAACTCAGTCGGAATCTGTGCACTCTGCGGCTCAGCATCCTCAGCAGTTATGGTAAGAATCAAGTTGTCAGCCCGGGACTGGATAGCAGGGCTTGCTAGATCAATGTCAGCTTTAATCAGCTCTGCTGTCGCTGGCAGCGTCAGGGCCTGGTGGGTTGTGTCGACAGAGACCTCCACAGGCAACGGCTTAGTTGTGTGATTCTCCATGACCAGACGGACAATCGAGATATTGGTCAGATAGGCGTGCCGGAGG